>JBLZXS010000089.1:0-4684 GCA_050285325.1 Acinetobacter sp. | reverse complement strand
CCACATCTTCGAAACCTTCTACAGGTTCAGTTAATCAAACTTATAAACTGACGAACCTTGCACAGTTTAATGAACCGTGGGCGATTGCATCTTTAAAGGATGGCCGTTTACTGATCACTGAAAGAAAGGGAAAATTACAATTATTTGATCCTAAAACCAGACAAAAAACTGAAGTTAAAGGCCTGCCTAAAGTGGCCTATGGGGGGCAAGGAGGCTTGGGTGATATTGCCTTGCATCCACAATTTGAACAGAATCACATCATTTATCTAAGTTATGCAGAAGCAGGACAGGGCGGTTATGGTGCTGTAGTTGCTCGCGGTGAGTTAGATTTATCCAATGCTCAAAAACCACAAGTTAAAAATTTAAAAACCATCTGGAAACAGGTGCCTAAAGTCCAAGGTCAGGGACATTATGCGCATCGGCTGTTATTTGGTTCCGATGGAAAGTTATGGATTAGTTCTGGTGAACGTCAGAAATTTGATCCTGCACAGGATATGCAATCCAATTTAGGCAAAGTATTACGTTTAAATGATGATGGTACGCCAGCTGCAGGCAATCCATTTACGAATCAAGGAGAGATCGCCAAACAGGTCTGGTCATTAGGCCACCGTAATCCACTTGGCATTGCATTTGATCCTAAGGGGAAACTTTGGGTGGTGGAAATGGGACCCAAAGGTGGAGACGAATTGAATCTGATTGTCAAAGGTGAAAATTACGGTTATCCGCTGGTTTCAAATGGCGATCATTATGATGGAAAAGATATTCCTGACCATAATACCCGTCCTGAATTTAAAGCACCTGAGATCAGCTGGACGCCGGTCATCTCCCCATCTAGTCTGATCTTTTATAAAGGCAATCAATTCCCGGCATGGAAAAATAAAGCCTTAATTGGTGGCTTATCCTCGGAAGCCATTATTATTGTGGATACTGAAACAAAGCCTGTGAGTGAAATACAGCGCTTAGAGTTGAAGCAACGTATTCGCGGGTTAATTGAAGCCCAAGACGGTTCAATCTGGGTGCTGGAAGATGGTAACAATGCCAGACTGCTGAAAATGACTGCGAAATAATACGATTTATAAAAATCAAAAGCCCCGAGTGAGGGCTTTTGCAATGATCGGTATGCATGATTGCAGTGAATCACGCTGCGTAATGATCGTCCGCATTAAATACATTGGCCTGAATTTGAATCAGTTTACGATTGCCCTGTTCGCCATTCATGCGCCAATGGGCAATTTTAATATTATCCACAATCGCAACATCCCCTTTATGCCATTGTAGTAACAACGCATCCTGATACATGGCATCAAAAAAGGCCTGTTTCTCCTGATCGCTCCATTCCAATTGTTGACCGTGCTGATTGAAAATTTCCCATGTCAGCTGCATACCATTAGCCGTAGAATCAATTTCAATATCACCACGATTTTCAAAATAATTTTGTGCCGCCTGATAAACAAATGGATTGGTATTGTTGGCAAAAGCCCAAGGTTGTACCGCAAACTTCTGGGTAACCGGATGTTTAATCACCAGCGGGGCACGTTGCAAGGTGAGCTTGGCTTTCTTGTCGGGCAGTATACTCACGCTAAAAGGACTCTTTTTCAGCAAGATCCGATCGATAAAATTGAGTTTACGGGATGAGACATAAGAAAAATGATTCCAAGTACCGTGGTATTTCTGCTTAACTGATTCAGGAAACTTTTCCCAAATCTGCTCCAGATTATTAAAGCCAGTTTCAGCCAAATAGTTTGATGGTTCCTGACAGTATAAAGCGATGTAGCGTGAGCGTTCAGAACGAACCCCACCTTCCACATGCGGACCTTGTACAGCATTCTCGACCGGGCCTAATTGAACGGTATTGCGGTCAATATAACGGCGATAATCACCCGCACCTAAAATGCTTTCACTGTATTTACGCATCCAGGAGGCAACCCAGCTGGGCATATTGGGATTAAATGAATTCCAGGGTTGTAACTTGAACTTCTGTTCAATCAACTGATGAAATTCATAAGTCTGCTGAATGTTAAATCCACGAAAAACCAATATGCCATGTTGATGGATTTGTTGCATCAATTCTTCAAGATTGTTTTCAATATATTGTGCCAAGTCCTCACGGCCATTGTTGTGAGGATGAGCAATGAATACTTTGGCGTACTCATTTAGAAAATAATGTTCTAATTGCATGGGTTCTCCCTCAAGCATTTTTTGTTTTATTCAGATTGATTGGAATAATTTTCAGTACCTATTCCAAGGACACAATCTATTTTTAATTGCTGTGATTATAGGGTTTGATATTTCAGCACACGGTAAATTTTGGTCGTTTAATTCAGCTTTTCGACAAGTGGCGGATTTAATAAGCAGAAAAAAGCCCCGACATCCTGTCGAGGCTTTTTTATATTCGCTTTGAAGGTATAACTCCTGTCGTACCTCTCAGCATCCTGCTGCTCTCATTACTTATCATTTTAGTTTTAAGTTCTGCAGACATCCTGTCTTGCTATAGGTTAAATATAGTGTGAAAAGTAATATGTGAAAAGTGGAGATATTCTGCAACTGCTGTAAGCTAAAACTTACACAGGTGCTTAAAAAATATCAGGCACTTACGTATTGAATCAGTTTATCCAAAACAGATCTGAGATTCTTGTTATCAAATTCATTCGGTTCAAATTCTTCAGCTTTATTGCGGGAGAAAATGTCCCGAATTTCAATCACTGCATTGCTATCAACTAAACCGAGCTGGGTTCCGACTTGACGGATTTGATCAATCGAGCGTGAGCCATTGGTTGCACCATAGCCAATATAGGCGGCGGGTTTGCCTTGCCATTCTTTACCTAAGTAATCCAAAGCATTTTTAAGCGCCGGACTATAACCATGGTTATATTCAGGACTAATCAAAATAACGGCATCACCCGAAGCAATTTTGTCTGCCCATTGTTGCTGTTTCGGCTGATCATAAATACCGGTCAGAGGAGGGTGGCTACCTGAAAAAATAGGCAAGTCCCATTCTTTTAAATCGACCAGTTCAACCTCAACGGTACTAAAATTTGCTCTTTCAATACTACGCTGTACCCAACGTGCCACTTTGATGGCTGTACGCCCCTCGCGAACACTACCGACAATAATCTGAATTTTCATCTTGAACCTGTGTTTTTTTATCAAGTTATGCTCTAAATTAGTCTGAATGTGCGGGGCTGAATATAAGGGATTTGTATCTCCCAAATGTAAAAAAAGCTCCCGAAGGAGCTTTTAAAAATCATCCCTTAGATGATCTTTTACATGAGCTTGATACCTTGCTGACCGGCAGGCGTCACTTTAAAGATTTCCACTTCAAAGGTAATGTTTTTGCCGGCAAGTGGGTGATTAAAATCAATTTCAGTAATATCTTCACCGACTGATTTCACTACCCCAAATAAGCTTTGTTTGGCTTTATCTTCAAATTCAATCATATGACCGACAATCGGTGCCTGTTCGAATTTAACGGTATCAAATTTTTGCACGTTTTCAGGGTTCCAAGGACCGAACGCATCTTCGGGAGGAAGACTCACGGTACGACGGTCACCGGCACGTAAACCAAAAAGTGCTTTTTCAAACCCGGGCAATAAGCTGCCATCGCCCATTACCAGACTGACTGGTTCTTCACGGCTACGGGTATTGTCAATTTCCACACCATTTTCAATGGCGACCGAAAAATGCAGCTCTACTTTTGAGCCATCATTAATACGGGTTTCTTCGTTTGGATTAATAATTTCAGTCATTATGTTGCGCTTCCGCACGTTGAATACGCTGTTTCTCTAAGAAAAACGTATCGATCAGCAGCAAAATAGTACCCAAGGTAATGGCACTATCTGCAATATTAAAAGCAGGAAAGTGGCTGTTGTTGTAGTAAACGTGAATGAAATCGACCACATAACCTAAAGAGACACGGTCAATTAAGTTACCGATTGCACCACCCAAAATCAGGGCAATTGCCAATGGTAAAATTCCCATTTTTTTCGGCATGCGCATCAGCCAAAATACAAAAATTACAGACACTAAACCTGCCAGTGAAGTAAAGAAATAACGCTGCCATCCACCGGCATCGGACAAGAAACTAAAGGCTGCGCCGTAGTTGTGTAGCAATGTCCAGTTTAAAAAGGGCAGTACCGGCACAGGATCTGCATAATTCAGATGTGTCGTTGCAATCCATTTGGTCCATTGATCCAGAATAATCGCCACAATGGATAAACCCACCCACATCAGATTGTGTGGGTAGAATTGGAATAAGCCCTTTTTAGCTTGCGGATTAGGCATATTTTCTCTCTTCGCCTTGACCTGTAGGAAGGTTAATAATACAACGAGAACAAAGACCTGGATGTTCGTGATGTGTATTTACATCTGGAAGAACATGCCAGCAGCGTGCACATTTTTCACCCTCAGCAGCTGATACTTTCACGCGTAAGCCTTCAAGATCTGTTGCTTCACCTTGTGCTTCATCAAATGCATTTACAATGACAGTTGATGTGATCAGAACGAAACGAAGTTCATCATTTAATTGATCAAGTACTGCTTTCAATTCAGCATTTGCCCAAAGTTCAACTTTGGCAGACAGGTTAGAACCAATCAGTTTGGCATTACGTGCAGCTTCAATTTGCTTGTTCACTGCAGATTTAACGCTGATTAAGGTCTGCCAATCCGCTTCTGAAACCAGATTGGC
>JBLZXS010000088.1:0-14358 GCA_050285325.1 Acinetobacter sp. | reverse complement strand
CTTGGCACCCACACTGATTACCCGTGGTAATTTGAATAATGATTTAGGCGTGCCAATGATGTTGCTCGAGCTGCGTGCTGAGCATCAATATGCCGTGATGGAACTGGGTGCCAGCCATCAAGGTGAAATTGACTATACCTCCAATCTGGTTCAACCACATGTAGCAGGCATCATTAACATTGGTACTGCACATCTGGGTGAATTTGGCGGACGTGAGGGTATCTGCCGGGCTAAATCTGAAATTTATGCCCATATTATAAAAACAGGAACGTCAATTGTTCCTGCAGCTGATGATTTTGCAGAGAGCATTCGCCAAGCAGTACAAACCGAACAGGTTTTAAGTTTTGGTGAAAATGGTGATATTTTTGCCGCAGAAGTTGAATTGCATCCGCAATCATCCCGCTTCACTTTAAATACGCCAGTGGGTGTACGTCAGGTAAACTTGCCTTTCGCAGGTGAACATAACGTGCAAAATGCCACTGCCGCGACTGCTTTTGCACTCGCGATTGGTGTGGCTTTAGACGATATTGTAACGGGTTTGGAACAGGCAACCGGTGCCAAAGGTCGCCTGAACTTTATTCAAGCCAAAAAGCATTTATTTATTGATGATACCTACAACGCCAATCCCACTTCCATGCGTGCAGCAGCTGAAGTGCTTGCTCAGCAGGAAGGGGTGAAAGTAATGGTGATTGGTGATATCGGTGAATTAGGCGCAAGTGCGGCACAACAACACTATATGTTGGGTCGGGATCTTGTCGCAACAGGTGTCAATTTTGTGGTCGCGGTAGGTGAATTTTCACCTGCGACACAAGAAGGGGCACGTAGTACCCAATATGGTAAAAAAATGCAGGCTTTCCTGACCCAGGAGCAAGCTTTGCCTTTCTTACTGAGTTTAATTGAAACACATCAACCTCAATCCATGAGTTTCCTGTTTAAAGGTTCTCGTTATACCCACATGGAAACATTGATGGCTGATTTGATGGAGAAACTTTAATGCTGTTGTGGCTATTTGAACAACTTGCGGGTTATAACAGCTCGTTTCAGGTGGTTCGTTATTTAACATTACGTGCTTTGCTCAGTGTCTTGACCGCACTGACCATTGGACTGGTCTTGGGCCCGGTGATGATCCGTAAGCTACAAGCACTCAAATACGGTCAGGCAGTAAGTTCGTTTGCTCCTGAAGGTCATGCCAAAAAGATGGGTACGCCGACTATGGGCGGAATCTTGATCCTGCTCTCTATCGGAATATCGACCTTGCTTTGGGCCGATTTATCCAATCCTTATGTCTGGATTGTACTTGGCGTGATGGTGATCTTTGGTGCTGTGGGTTGGGCAGATGACTGGATTAAAGTCCGTTATAAAGACAATGCCGGCTTACCTGCACGTAAAAAATTCTTCTGGACATCAGTGGGATCGTTAGGCGCAGGTATTGCGCTGTATGTAATTGCGACGCAACAGGCGAATCCTGTGCATACCGCAAATATGCTGGATCTACTGATTCCGTTCTTTAAAAACATCAGTATTCCTTTTTCAGCCATTCCGCTGGGTATCGGTTTTATTATCTTTACTTATCTGGTGATTAACGGTGCATCCAATGCGGTTAACCTGACTGATGGTCTGGATGGTTTGGCGATTATGCCAATCGTTCTCGTTGCTGCAGGTTTGGGGGTATTTGCCTACCTTGCCGGTGATGTTCGTTTTGCCAATTACCTGCATATGCCTTATGTAAAATATTCATCTGAATTGGTGGTAATCTGCGCGGCAATGATTGGTGCTGGCTTGGCCTTCCTCTGGTATAACGCGCATCCTGCACAAGTGTTCATGGGTGATGTCGGTGCATTATCTCTGGGTGCGATGCTGGGTACAATTGCCGTGATGGTTCGTCAGGAAATCGTCTTTGCGATTATGGGCGGTGTGTTTGTGGTCGAAGCCATTTCAGTGTTCCTGCAAATTGGTTCACTGCGTATGCGTAACAAACGTGTATTCCTGATGGCGCCGCTGCATCACCATTATGAGAAAAAAGGTTGGCGTGAAACCCAAGTGGTGATTCGTTTCTGGATTATCACAATTATGCTGGTAGTTTTAGGCTTAATGACCTTAAAATTGCGTTAAGCAAATATTCGAAAAAGCCGGCATTTGCTCCCACATCTGCCGGCTTTTTTTATCGCCTGATTTTAGGCACTGGAGAAAAATATGAATCTGCTGATGTGTCCTGTATGCCATGAAGCCCTGAAACTGACCGAGAAAACATGGCGCTGTATCAATAACCACAGTTATGACGTAGCAAAACAGGGGTATGTGAACCTGCATGTAGTACAGCACAAGCACAGCAAAAATCCAGGGGATACCGTGGAATCGGTGCAGGCCCGCCGGGCATTTTTAAGTGCTGGTTTCTATGCGCCATTGCAACAGGCGGTGATAGAGAAAATTCGTGAGTTACGCATTGAGAACCTGCTTGATATTGGTTGTGGTGAAGGCTATTACACCAATGCCATGCAGGCTGAAGTGCTGCAATGTGTGGGTGTAGATATTGCTAAAAATGCAGTACAGGTTGCAGCCAAGCTAAATAAAAATGTGACCTGGGTGGTGGGAACCGGCGCAACACTTCCTGTTTTAGATGCCTCAATTGACTTATGTACCAGTTTGTTCAGTCCAATTCCAAAACAGGAAATATTACGGGTGCTGAAGCCAAATGCCTATTTGATGGTGGTGACTCCTGCAACTGAACACTTATATGCGATGCGTGAAGCATTGTTTGAAGAAGTAAATCCGCATGAATCGCAAAAGTTCGTTGATCAATTGGCAGATGCTTTTGAATTGGTAGATCAAAGCGTGGTGGATGCGCCTTTTACGGTACAACAAACGGATTTGAAAAACCTGATTGCCATGACACCGTATGCTTATAAAGCGAAGCCAGAACGTCGTTATGCTTTAGAGCAGAACGAACACTTTGAGTTGAAAGGACAGTTCCAGATTTATTTATTTAAAAAGAAATGAGTGCAATAAAAAAGCCCTCAATTGAGGGCTTTTTATTATTTTATTCGAATACATCAATGAGCTGTTCAATTGCATCCGGTTTATTGTTGGCCGGTTTTTGTGGTGTACTTTCTGGAACTTGGATTTCTTCTCCAGGCAGGTCATCAAAGTCACGTTCAGGTGCACGAACAGGTGCAACTGGAGCAGGGCGGTACAATGGGCGCGCTAAGGGAGGAGAAGAGCGGTCATCACTGACTTGTTCTCCTATAGTGACCGTCTGGTTTCGGCTGGTCGGTGCTTTGGCATTTTTATCAAAATGAACCCACGCTGCAGGTGTGCCTTTTAAGGCATTGCCCATAAAGTTGGTCCAGATCGGTAAGGCTGCAACCCCACCATATTCGCGACGACCGAGTGTGGTTGGCTGATCGAAGCCGACCCAGGCCACAGTCACCAGTTTGCCATTAAATCCGGCAAACCAGGCATCTTTGGCATCATTGGTGGTACCGGTTTTACCCCCAATATCGCCACGCCCGATTTTGAGAGCCGCACGCCCTGTACCATGCTGAATTACGTCACGCAGAATATTAGCCATGTCATAAGCAGAACTGGATTTTAAAATACGTTGTGCTTGGCGATATTGGCTTTTTGATTCATCCAGTTGTAGTTGAGCAAGTTCTTTTTCTGCCTGCAAGGTCTGATTGGTGACTTGAATCACTTCATCATCTGGAGTCACAGGTTCAGCTGATTCCAGTTCAGCATCATTCTGATTGATACACGCAATACAGGCATATTCGGGATTGCTCTGGTAAATCACTTTGCCATATGCATCTTCAATACGGTCAATAAAATGCGGCTGAATACGGTAACCGCCATTGGCAAAGGTGGCATAGCCGGTTGCCATCTGAATTGGGAGTACTTGCGGTGTGCCTAGTGCAATGGTGTAGTTACGCGGAATCTGATTTTCGTGTAGGCCAAAATCCATGAATAATTGGCGGGTACGTTCAATTCCGACGGTTTGCAATAATCGTACTGAAACCGTATTACGTGATAAATACAAAGCACGACGTAAAGGAATCATGCCTAAATAACGGCCGTCCGAGTTCTTGGGAGACCATTTCCCAATGGTAATCGGGCTGTCGTTCACCATGCTATACGGGGTCATACCGCGTTCAAGGGCCAAAGCATAAACAAAGGGCTTAATGGTTGAACCCGGTTGACGCCAGCCTTGTAGCGCACGATTAAATTTAGATTGGTAAAAGTTATAGCCGCCCACAATCGCTTCAATTGCACCGTTATTCGGGTTGATTGCAATCAGTTGACCCTGAGCTTTAGGGATTTGAACCAGTGCCCATGAAGTTTTATTGTCATTGGGGCGTAATCGAATAATATCTTTAACTTTAACAATCTGCGCCGCAGTACGTGGAGCAGGGCCGACACTGTTGGCATTTCTATACGGATAAGCCCATGACATACCCGACCAAGGAACAGTGACTGTAGAGCCGTCTTGCATCAATGCTTCAAAAGAGTTGTTATTGACTTTAATGACTTTGGCCGGATAAGTATTGGCATAGGCCATAAAATCGCTCAGCGGTTTGTCATGGGCTTCTGCACCTCTCCAACCATGGCGGCGATCGTATGCTTCTAAACCTTGCTGAACCGCCTGTTCTGCGTAGGCTTGGCGTTTACTATTAACAGTTGTATAAACTTTATAACCAGAATCAATGGCTTGTTCACCAAATTTTTCTACCAGCTCAGAGCGGACCATTTCTCCAACATAGGGATATTTATTATTAATTCCGCGATCTGGCATATCCAGGTTAATCGGTTCAGCAATGGCTTTTTGATACTGGGCTTGATTGATATAACCCAATTGCAACATGCGCCCTAAAATCCAGTTACGACGTTCTAAGGCACGAGTCGGATTGACCACAGGATTATATTTAGACGGTGCTTTCGGCAACCCGGAAATCATCGCCATTTGTGCAATGCTGAGCTGATCCAAATTTTTGTTGTAGTAAATTTTTGCCGCCGCCGCAATCCCGTAGGCATTTTTACCTAAGAAAATTTTGTTCACATATAAGGTAAGAATTTCTTCTTTACTTAAGTTTTGCTCAATTTTGCGCGCAAGGAAAATCTCAGTCAGTTTACGTTTTAGGGTACGTTCAGGTGTTAAATAATAGTTTTTTGCCACTTGCATCGTAATGGTTGAACCACCGGTTTGTACATTCGATCCGGTAATGGTTTCACTGAATGCTCGTCCTAGGCTTTTGAAACTGATTCCGCTATGTTCGAAGAAAGATGAATCTTCTGCTGCAAGAAAGGCCGAAATAAATGGTTTGGGAATTTGTTTGTATTCGACCGGAACAGATAATTTGCCGCCATATTCTGAGATCAGCTCATTATCCGCACTGTACACCTGTAAGGGCTTTAATAACGGCGCCTTTTTTAAAGTGGTCATTTTAGGTAAAGATGGGGCAATATAGAGATACATGCCATAGAATCCCATCGGAATTGCGACCAAGGCTATAATTATGATCAAAAAAAATGGATGAACATGGCCCGAACGAGATAGCTTTTTCATAACAAGTAAGTTTTAATAAGAGCTAATGGCAAACTAATTGGCGGTCAGTATAGCCTTTACACATACAGATTGTTAGATGCGTTATTGTATCTGTATAAAATTATAGACCAACACTGATTAGTAGGTTACTTTTATTGGGGATAAAAAAATAATAGGAATTATATTGTGCTCAGGTTATATCGTAAGCCGAATAAGGGGTTAATTGGAGTAGATATTAGTTCTACTTCTGTTAAATTGTTAGAACTTTCTGTTAAAGGCGGTAATAGGTATTGGGTTGAAAGCTATGCGCTGGTGCCTTTACCTGAAGGTAGTGTTGTTGAAAAAAATATATTGAATCCTGAGGCAGTGGGAGATGCATTAGAGCGAGCATTAAATCTAGCCAATACGCAATCCACCGCTGTCGCGCTTGCCGTTCCAACATCAATGGTCATTAGTAAAACCATTGAGATGGATGCCGACATGACGGATGACGAACGTGAAGTTCAAATTCGTATGGATGCGGAGCAATATATTCCTTTCCCCCTAGATGAAGCGAGTCTTGATTTTGAGGTTTTGCCAGAACGTTTGGCCAATCCGAATCGGGTGAATGTGCTTTTGGTGGCGACCCGTCTTGAAAATGTTGAAGCACGTGCTGAAGTACTCGAGCTTGCCAACTTAACGCCAAAAATTGCGGATGTAGAAAGCTTTGCGATCGAAAATGCCTATCAGGTGTTTTCTGATACTTTACCTATGGGCGTAAATACCGTGGGTATTTTAGATATTGGTCATACTATGACGACCTTGTCTGTCATGCAAAATAATAAGGTGATTTATACGCGCGAGCAGGTGTTTGGGGGTAAACAGCTGACTCAAGAAATTCAAAACCGCTATGGTTTGTCTTTTGAAGAAGCCGGTCGTGCCAAGAAAAGCCGTTCATTACCAGATGACTATGATGTTGAGGTTTTGGAACCCTTCTTGGAAGCCGTGGTTCAACAAGCTGCGCGCTCGCTACAGTTCTTTTTCTCATCTTCACAGTTTAATGAGATCGATCATATTTTATTGGCGGGGGGTAATGCCAATATTCCAGGACTCGCGAAGCTCCTACAACAAAAACTTGGTTATCGTGTGACTATTGCCAACCCATTTTTACAAATGGGCTTTTCTCCACAAATTGATATTAAAAAAATAGAGAATGATGCTTCCTCTCTCATGGTGGCATGTGGTCTGGCATTGAGGAGTTTTGATTAATGGCGAGAATTAACTTACTCCCTTGGCGTGATGAGCTAAGAGAGAGACGAAAAAAAGAATTTATTACAGTTTGTATTGGGGTGGCATTAATTGGGGCTTTAGCGGTGGCATTGTCATGGTTTTACTATGACCATAAACTTGAGGATCAAGAGCAAGCCAATCAACTGATTACCAGCACCAATCAAAACCTGGATGTGCAATTGAAATCTTTGGAAGGTTTGGAAGCGCAACGAAATGCAATTGTTGAACGCATGAAGCTGATTCAGGGTTTACAAGGTCAACGACCGATTGCTGTACGTCTGATTGATGAAATGGTACGGGTTACGCCAAGCAATTTGTACATTACTAAATTTGTCCGTACGGGTGATAAATTTACGATTGAAGGTAAAGCGGAAAGTCCAAACACTGTCGCAGAGTTCTTGCGTAATTTAGAAGCATCTGCCTGGTATCGTAACGCTTTTATGAATTCTTTTTTAGCAGTTGAAGAACAAAAAGATAAAGCACCAAGTTCAGTGGTTCCGCGTATAGAAGAAGGCTATGGTTCATTTGTTATTACTGCTGACCTGGATGAAATTGCACAACCTGCTACAGCAGAAGCACCACAAAATACAGCTAATTCAACAGCGGGGGCAGCACTATGAGTCTCGATGAATTTGATGAATTAAATCCGAATGAAGGTGTTGTTACCCAGAAAAAGAAGATGACCTTAGATAAGTTTCTTCAGCAGTTCAATACCTTGGATATGAATAATTACGGAAGCTGGCCATTATCGGTTAAAATCACTTGCTGGATTTTAATTATGATGATGATTGGGGTTCTGGGTTATTTTTTGGTAATTAAAGGTCAATTAGAAGCAATTTCGAATGCCAGTGCTCAAGAACAAAATTTGCTGAATGAATTCCGTGAAAAAGATTCAAAGCTGCGTAATTTACAACAGTTACAAGCGCAGTTACAGGAAATGGAGGCGAATTTTAATCAGCAACTGGAACAATTACCTAAAGAAACTGAAATCCCTGGATTGGTTGAAGATATCAACGTCAGTGGTGTGAATTCAGGTCTGAAATTTAAAAATATCCGTTTAGAAAATGAAATCAAGCAAGAGTTCTTTATTGAACAGCCCATTTCGATTGAAGCAACCGGTGATTATCATGCCTTTGGTTCTTTTGTAAGTGGAATTGCAGCACTTCCGCGTATTGTCACTTTGCATGATTTTGATATTACAGCGACTGAAAATAAAGAGAAAAAAACCGATATTCCACAAATTACCTATAACGTTAAAGCAAAAACATATCGTTATATTGGCAATACAGAGAATAACCAGTCCACTGATGCAGCAGCTGCTTCGGGAACTGCTAGCTCACCTGCTACAGCTGGAGGGGCACAGTAATGAAAATGGAAAAAATTACTTTAAGCCTGATGCTAGGTTTGTTATTGGCGGGTTGTGATTCTCGCATTGATGCTGTAAATGAACAGATGGCGAGCATTCGTAATCAAGCTCCTTTACCGATTGAACCCGCACCGGTATTCCCGCCCGTGCCTACATTTGATTATGCAGCGCATCAACTGAAAAGCCCTTTCTTGCCGAGTTCACTGGCTGCTGAATTAAGGGTTATGGCAGGAAAGCGTGTTTATCCTAATTTGTCCCGTCAACTACAACCTTTAGAAAGTTATGCCATCGAATCCTTGAATATGAAGGGCAGTATGCGTAGCCAGTCTGGACAGGTTCTAGCATTGATTCAAACCCCAGATGGTGAAATAGAGCGCGTACAACGTGGTAGCTATATGGGTATCAATCATGGTCGTGTTGTGAATATCACGCCAACACAAATTGATCTGGTGGAAATTATTCCAGATGGCCGGGAAGGATATGTAGAGCGTCCAAGAAGTCTGATATTAATTGGACCAGCGCCTTAAGTTTAAAGGAATAAAAATGAATAACAGTTTTAAAGATTTTATATTTGGGGATGGCAATACAATGAACCATTTGTTCCGTCAATTTTCTATGGGTGCGGTTGCAATTGCAGTTATGCAAGTTGCGAATGCACAAGTCAGCATTACCAATATTGTGCCAATGCAGGTTGCAGGTCAGGGCACAGAAATTCGTGTCATGTTTAATGGTTTGCCACCACAGCCGCAAGCTTATCAATTAGAGCAGCCATCACGTCTGATTCTGGACTTTGATAAAGCACAGCAAAATTTAAAGCAAAATAGCATTGCTGTTGCTACAAAAGAAGCAAGTTCTATCGATGTGAGTTCAGATGCACAACGTTCACGTGTAACGGTGAATTTGGCCGATGCGGGTGCCTTTACCACTCGTGTGGAAGGTAATACGTTTATTTTGAAAATTAACTCTGCTCAAGGGAATGCGTTTGCTACTCAGCAGGTGGCTGATCAAAGATCCACACAAGGAATTTCCAATATTGGTTTCCAGCGCGGTGGTCAAGGTGAAGGGCAGGTAGTGATTGATTTGCTTGGCACCAACACACCGGTGGATGTGCAACAGCAAGGCAGTAAAGTTGTCGTGCGGACTTTAGGTAATAAAGTGCCTGCACACTTGGCCCGTCGTTTGAATGTAAATGATTTTGCAACCCCAGTTTCGACTATCGATGCAAATAATAATGGCGGCAATGGAGTCATTACCATTCAGACTTCTGGTAGCTATGAATATATGGCTTATCAGGCGGACAATAAGCTTACCATCAGTTTAAAACGTCCAGAAGATAAAAGTCCGCTTAAACCTAAAGCTGCGAATACTTATACAGGTAAAAAGATTTCTTTAGATTTTCAGGATATTGAAGTACGTCGTGTGCTGCAATTATTGGCAGACTTCACTGAAATCAATATGGTGACGGCTGATAGTGTACAAGGGAATATTACCTTGCGCTTAAAAGATGTGCCTTGGGATCAAGCTTTAGATATTATTCTAAAAACCAAGAATCTAGATAAACGCCGTAATGGTAATGTAATCTGGATTGCGCCAGTTTCCGAGTTAATTAAAGCAGAAGAAGAGCAGGCGAAGGCCATAGAGCAAAGTGTCAAGTTGGCGCCAATACAAACCGAGTATATGCAATTAAGCTATGCGAAGGTTACTGATATTGAAAAACTGATTACCCAAACAAAATCTTCAAATAATTCTAATTCTGGTAATAGTAATAACAATAATAATTCTAGTGAAAGTTTATTAAGCTCACGTGGGACGATATCCGTTGATGCCCGTACCAATACTCTGATTATTAATGATACTGCACAGAATATAGATAAAGTCCGTAAAATGGTCGACTTATTGGATATTCCAGTCAAACAGGTCATGGTTGAGGCTCGTATTGTTCGCGCTTCAACAGAGTTTAGTAAAGAGATGGGTGTAAAGTGGGGAATCTTGTCGCAAGGCATTAATCAGAATAATGATTTGCTGGTCGGCGGTAGTGATCAAACTTTGTGGGATTTAAAAACACCTGATGATGATGGTAAGTATACGATTCAACGTCCAGATAACTTAAATGTAGATTTAGGTGTAGCTAATGCCGCAGGTAAAATTGCTTTTGGTTTAATTAGTCTGTCTGATTTTATGCTGGATCTTGAACTCTCTGCCTTGCAAGCAGACGGTTATGGAGAAGTGATTTCAACCCCTAAAGTTTTAACTGCAGATAAACAAACAGCCAAAGTTTCATCAGGTACTCAGATTCCTTATCAATCATCAGAAGGTGGTGGTGCAAATGCAGTTTCAACCACTGAATTTATTGATGCAACACTGAGCTTGGATGTGACACCAAGTATTACCCCTGATGGTAAAGTTCAAATGTTGCTCAACATCACTAGCGATACTCCAGGAAATCCGACACCCACTGGCCAATTGACGATTAATAAAAATCAAATTAATACCAATGTCCTGGTGGATAATGGTGAGACTGTGGTATTGGGTGGTATTTTTGAACAAGAAACCCGTAATGGTCAAACCAAGGTGCCTTTCCTCGGTGATATTCCTTATGTAGGTCGTTTATTCCGTAAAGATATCAAATCTGATAATAAACGAGAGCTATTGATTTTTGTTACACCACGAATTGTTAATGACAGTGTTTCAAGAAATCATTAATATATTTTGAATTTAGCAAAATAAATAGGTGACTCCTTGCCAAGCAATGAGTTTGAAACCCTGCCAAATATTTATTTGGTAGGGCCAATGGGGGCTGGGAAAACAACTGTTGGTCGACATTTAGCGGAACTGTTAGGACGAGAGTTTCTTGATAGTGATCATGAAATTGAACGGAAAACAGGTGCGACAATTCCTTGGATTTTTGAAAAAGAAGGTGAAAAGGGATTTCGTAACCGTGAAACCATGGTGATCGATGAACTCACTGCTCGTTCACAGCTGGTTCTGGCAACTGGTGGTGGCGCAGTGACCCAAGCACCCAATCGTGAATTTTTAAAACAACGCGGAATCGTTGTTTATCTCTATACTCCTGTCGAAATTCAATTACAGCGAACCTACCGGGATAAAAACCGTCCTTTATTGCAAGTTGAAAACCCTGAACAAAAGTTACGTGATTTATTGGCACTTCGTGATCCTTTATATCGGGAAGTAGCACATTATATTATTGAAACAAATCAGGGGGCTGCACGGGATTTAGCCCAAAAAATCTTACATATGATTGTTTCTCAAGAAGCAGATTTAGTCTAATTAACGGTTTTAATTTCATGCAAACTTTACATGTTGAACTTGGCGATCGCCGCTATCCTATTTTTATTGGCAGTGATTTAAATCCACAATCTTTGCTTGAACCTTATATCAAAGGTAAGCAAGTAATGATTGTGACCAATACAACGGTTGCGCCGTTGTATTTAGATCATTACGTGAATGCGATAGAAGCTTTTGGGAAAACCGTTGCAACATGTATTTTGCCTGATGGTGAAAAATATAAAGATATTCAACATTTAAATTTAATTTTTGATGCCTTATTAGAAGCAGGGTTTAATCGCGATGCCACAGTGCTGGCATTAGGTGGGGGGGTTATTGGAGATATGGCGGGCTTTGCATCCGCATGTTTCCAACGCGGAGTTTATTTTATTCAAGTACCTACGACGCTGCTGTCGCAAGTGGATTCAAGTGTAGGTGGGAAAACTGGGATTAATCATCCCCTAGGCAAAAATATGATTGGTGCTTTCCAGCAGCCACAAGTGGTGTTGGCAGATATGGCACAATTAAGCACTTTACCTGATCGTGAACTGTCAGCAGGCTTGGCAGAAGTGATTAAATATGCCTTATTGGGAGATCTGGATTTCTTGATCTGGCTTGAAGAAAATATGGATGCTTTGGTAGGGCGAGATTCTGCGTTACTGGCGGAAGCAGTTTACCGTTCATGTGCTCACAAAGCACGTATTGTCGCCAATGATGAAAAAGAACAAGGTGAACGCGCTTTACTTAATTTAGGCCATACATTTGGGCATGCGATTGAATCCTACCTGGGTTATGGCGTTTGGTTACATGGTGAAGCTGTTGCTACGGGTATGGTGATGGCAGCAGATTTATCGCAGCGCATGGGCTGGATTTCAGCGGAAGATTTGGAACGTACAAAAAAAATCATTCAGCGTGCCCATTTACCCGTAAAATGCCCAGCTATTCCACTGGATGAATTCCTTGCCTATATGGCACATGATAAAAAAGTGCTGAATGGACAATTGCGTCTTGTGCTGATGAAATCTTTAGGACAGGCAGTGATTACCAAAGAGTTTGAAGTGGAATTGATGAAACAGGCGATTTTAGCGAATCAAGAGAAGGCATAAGTCATGGCAAGCATCCGTACACAATGGCAACGTATTCAAAATTATATTTGGCTTGCGTGTGGATTGCTGTGTTTACTTGCAGCACTTATTTTTTGGGCAATTACTGATAACGATGTTTTGGTTGAGGTGGAAAAATCTGCCGAAACCGAGTCTGAATTGCAAATTCAACCGGAAAAAGTCGCTGCAACCAATCTTCTTGGCGCACTTCAAGAAGAGGTGCGTCCTTTGGAAATGACCACGCGTGTTGTGAATACTGGAAGTTATGAACCAGAATTTCGTGGCAGTAAATTTATTAATGACAATAAGAATGCAACAACCATCGAATTATTTCGAGCGACGAAAGATGATGTCATTCGCAGTTTTCTAAAAAAACAATCCGATCGCAGTAACTTTTTTTATATTCGCCTGAGTGGTGAAAATGAAATTGAGCAGTATGTTTTGCTTTATGGCGTGTATAAGAATAGTGATGCAGCAAAACAAGCCCTTCAGCAGTTACCTTTTCAATTTCCTAAGTCTATTCAACCTCAAATTCAAAATATTAAAGATTATTCCGCTTTGGTTAATGACATGGGGGCGGAAGAAATGGGTTCTAATAGCAAACTTTATGCAATAAATTTAAAAGCTGCACCATTACCTCGCATTGATGAAAGCCTTCTGACCTTACCCAAGCCGAAGCCCGCTGTAGTGCCTGTTAACCCTCAAACAGCAACTACCAACACTACGGTCACACGTCGTGATGAGCAAGGGAATGTCGTAGATGTAGAGCAATCGCATTCTTCAGTAGAGGCGACACCAAAAGCAAAAGTGCAAAATAATTCAGGCAATAAAATTCCAGAAAAAGAAATTAGTGATCCATTTAATTGAAAATAGAGTTCTAAAATAGAGCAAATTAGGTTATAAAAATATTGATATGCACAAATATAGTGCGAAAAATTATTCCAAGAAAATGAGCGTCACTATCTGAAGCTTTAATATTTCTATATTTAGAACATTTAGCTTTCTCTTTTTTAAATTGGCATAATTTTTGCTTTATTGGTGCATGAATTGAGTAATTGTCCCTATTTTGGCGCGAAAAGATTCAATGATTGGCTGAAGTGACTGAATTTATGTGCTTTAAAAGAGTGCGCAAAATCAGTAAAACATTTTTGTAATTGATCCATGCATGCAAGATGAAATGCGATTATCTTAAGTATGTGAAAAATGATTCTGCCCACTCTTGATCTGCGTGTGAGTAAATTGGACTAAATCGCAAAGAAGATATTTGATTGTTAGACGCCCGCTTTATGGGCCATGTTGAAAGAAGGGTACGCTATGCACATGCCATCGCCTAATACTGTAGCTCCCGCTCAAGGTTTATACCAACCGGATGAGTTTAAAGATAACTGTGGTTTCGGTTTAATTGCCCATATGCAGGGTGATGCGAGCCATGATTTGGTCAAGACCGCGATCCATAGTTTAAGTTGTATGACCCACCGTGGTGGTATTGCCGCAGATGGCAAGACAGGGGATGGTTGTGGTTTATTGCTGGCTATGCCAAAAGCATTTTTCCGTGAAGAAGCAAAAAAACTCAGTGACATCACTTTAAGTGAAGTGTTTGCAGTGGGTACGGTATTTTTAAATCTTGATCCAGCAATTGCAGCCCATTCAAAACAGGTTTTAGCCAAAGAAATCGAATCTGAAGGCTTAAAAGTGCTTGCTTGGCGTGTGATCCCAACCAATGTCGAGGCTTTGGGTGAAATTGCACTTCAATCGATGCCGGCATTTGAACAAATTATTGTCAATTGTCCAATGGGTGT
>JBLZXS010000087.1:0-5406 GCA_050285325.1 Acinetobacter sp. | reverse complement strand
AGGTACTGAAACTGCTGTTGCCGTACCACATGAACTGACCTGATTAAAATTAATGATATCCAGTTTAGAGAGTTCAGGATTGGTATTTTTAGCATAGCCATTTAAAGAAAAACTTTCTGCACGTGCCGTTTCACCTACCACCAAGACCATCAATTTTGGTTTATTCTGCTTAGCCGCGGGCTGAAGCAAATGGGCATCTTCGCCATAAGTCACTAAAGGCAAATTCTGTGCAGGTTTAGATTTATGATAATAAGAGAGTATCGATGAGATGGTATTTTGGGGTGAAATCATGCCTTTTAAATCGCGATGTTCCCTAAAGATGGCTGCATAATCGACATAGAAAAGGAATAACAATCCGCCCACCAATAACAATGAAATAATGCTATTAATGATTTTTTTAGTGGCTTTCGATAAGAAAACTTCAGGCTTGATCCGAACCAAAGCAACCAAAACAAGCGGACAGATCACAAAGACCACCGTCCACAGTACAAAGCGTAAAGATAATAAGCCCCGGACTTCACGCGCATCGGTTTGCATCATATTCTGAACTTGTTCAGGTGAAATCACCACGCCCAGACTATTCACAAAATATGCAGTAAAACCGCCAATGAAAAGCAATACACAGGCAAAGATTTTTGCATTCCATTTCCATTGGATCAGTTGAAAAATGAAGTTATAAGCTGCAACAATCACCAAGACGGTTGCCATTAAAAACACATAGGCTTTGGGACCTTGATACGGGGTTAGACTTTGTATTTTTTGAAAAAAAGCAAAATTCAGCACCACACCCAACCAAACCGCCAGCAATAAATTAAACTGGCTTAATGAAATTGGCTTTATCTTATTGCGTATTGGACTGATTATATTTGACATGATTGCTGACTAATCTTTTTACTGATGTCTTAATCTAAAATGCCAAACTTAAAACTCACTTAATAAAAGAAAATAATAAAAAAGGCGATGTTTCCATCACCTTTTAAAATCTAGCTACAGATTAGAATCTGTATTCTAGACCTGTACCTAATACCGGTTGTTTGTCTTCTTTAACGCCTTGTTCAAGGGTTAAATAACCTGCATACCCATATGCTTTCACCTGTTTGCTAAATGCATAGTCAAGACCTGCAAGAATTTGTTTCGCTTCAAAGTCATTGGTATCGACTGCGTTCGATTTAAATGCTGTCGTGTTTTGGCTGTATTGCGCTTTTACAGTCCAGGCCTTTGCAGTCGGAAGATTATATTCAGCCCCCAACAACCAGCCTTGAGCATCATCAATCGTATTTGCTAAAGCAGTGGTAGTCGGATTCGCACTTGGACGGCCTACGTCTGAAGTTTGAAAAAGTGCTCTTAATGATAAGCCGTTGTCTAAATTTAAACGACCAATTGCACGGATGGTATCGGCTTCAATGGTCTGATTTAGCGCCAGCGTATTTTCTGTAGAAGTCGCATTCAGGAAACCTTTACCGTTGAAACGACTCGGAATCGCTTTGTCATAACCTAGACCGACAACAAACAGATTATCGGTGTAGGTAATAGAGGTAGACCATGAATCCCCTAGACCACGACCCGCAACCTTGGTGCCGCCTTTCGTTGCTTTAATAGTATCGCCTTCACCGGTTGCCAGTAATGCTTTTGCTTCCAATTTACCGGTACCAATTTTGAATGCGGGGGTCTCATATACAAGCACATTATCAATCCGGTTTTCACCGGCTAAAATCCCGTTTACATCAGCTGAATTTTCAATGTAATTATTAAAGGTATCTACAGTTGCAGATAATTGTTTGACTGGCGTATCAATTTTACCGGCTTTTAAAGTCCCTAATTTTTCGTCCTTCAGACCCACCAATAAATTACGTGGAACAAAGACATCCGTACCATTTTCACCATCATCGACATAAAAAGTAAATTCCGCTTGATACAAAGCACTTAAACGGTCTGTAAGTTTTTCCTCACCTTTTAAACCAATAAACGAGTTGTTTGAACTGAGTTCAACCACATCACGATCTGCTGTATTGGCATTGTTTTCTGGCAAGTAATCTAGAGTTGCATCCACTTCCCCATAGAAGGTTGGCGCGGCAAAAGTAGAGCCTGCAAGTAGAGTTAAAGCAATTGCTGCTGCAATTTTGGTTTTCATTTTTAAATACCCCTAAGTTATTTTGTAACAGATGTTACTGTTTAGAAATATTTAAAAAAATGATTTAGATTTTATTAGGTTATCTTTTTTATTCCTTAGATTTTAAATAGATATTTAATGGAATTAAAAAGCTTTTATCGCATTATTGCAGCGTGGCTTTCCATCTAAGAACAGGCCATAAACAGACCACTGCAATCAAGGTGATGAAGGCTAAATAATTTGCATAACCTAACAGATCACCCAATATTCCACTTAGGCTATAGAGTCCCCCACTGACCGTCGCCATCAGCGCCACCTGAAAAGTAAAATCTGTTGCTGCGAAATGTTTGCGGCTGTATTGCATTACCAAAGTCAGCATCACCACCAGCAACATGGCGGAAATCATGTCTTCAGCGGCATTAATCCCATAAATGAGCCACGGTTTAACTGGCTGTTGTGCCTCATATTGAAAAGCCAACCATGCGTATGCGCCTAAGCTAAAAAATTTTAAAACAGAAAAACTAAGCAGTGCATTGGCACGAGAAATGTACTTCAGACTCAGGCCGGCCAATCCTGCTCCTATAAGTGCAGCCAATGCCCCCAGCATGGTCACATAAATACCAATCTGGGAAAAAGTCAGTCCCATATCCACCATTAAAGGTTTCAGTAAAGGACCTGACAACCCATCGGCTACTTTGAACGTGATCAGTACGACCAGCCATAAAGCCAGACTGCAGCTTTGATGAAAATAACCTAGATAACTTTTGATTTTTTTCCAGCTAAATGCTTCTTTGTCATTCGCTTGTTGAATATTGTTGAATCGAGCTGCTTCTTGAAAATATAAAATAGGTAACGTGTTTAAAAGCACCAGCCCTGCCAAAACTAAAAACGTGTTTTGCCAATCCAGCCAGTCCAGTGCCCATAAAATCGCGCCACCACCGACAATAAACCCCAAACGTGAACCAATCACCTGAAAAGTATTGCCCCAATGCTGCTGCTCATTTTTTAGAATATTCACCGCTAAGCCATCGGTTGCAATATCTTGGGTGGCACCGACCAGATTCATGCTCAATAAAGCCACAAAAAAAGCCAGTAAATATTCAGGTTGATTTAAAGCCTGAATCGGCAAAAAGGATAAGCCGATCAGTACTGCAACACTGAGTAACTGGGTGGGAATAATCCAGCTGCGATAATGTCCAAAAGCTGAAGAACCAAAACGATCAACCCAGGGTGCCCAAAAAATTTTAATCGACCACGGCAACATCAATAATCCGAAGCCGCCAATATGAGCCAGTGACACCCCTTGGGCACGTAAAATCACCGGTAAGGCATGGGTCATAAAACCCACAGGTAAACCTTGTGCCCAATATAAAGAGAACAACACGATATAAATGTTACGTGTACTCGGCATAGCAACCCTTATGATTAAAAACCAGACTGATGATTTCTATCAAGCCCACTGAATTATGCTTTACATTTTGCCAATGAATCTTATTTAACAAAAGCTTAACATTATTAAAACGCGATAAACTTTTGTCAGGGAGGTGGATAATCACCATGTCAGCACATTTCCCCACATTGCCCGATCAAGTGCCTTCTCGCGGTAGCCGCTTAAGCCGAACGATTTTCAAAAAAATATTTCTTGCCCAAGGCTGGCATTTTGAAGGTGAATTTCCTAACTTGCCTAAAGCCGTCGCGATTATTTCGCCACACACCTCCAATATAGATGCCTGGCATGGGTTCACAGCCCTGCTTGGACTGGGCATTAAAATTACCATTTTTGGCAAACACACCTTATTTAACACGCCGCTGAAACCCTTACTGGAATGGATTGGCGTGATTCCGGTCAACCGCAGTATTCAACAAGGTACCACTCAGCAAATTATCGACTTCATTGATACGCAAGAGCAGATCTGGGTCGGTATGGCGCCTGAAGGAACACGTAAACAGGCTAAATCGTTTAGAAGTGGTTTTTACCGTATTGCGCTGGGTGCTAATATCCCGATTGTGATGTTTTCTTTTGATTACCAGCATAAGACCATTTATTGCTTAGGCGTGTTTCAACCGACCGGGAATTATCAACAAGATGTAGAACACATCTTGGATCTGTATGTTGGAAAATTTTCTCCGAAAAATCCAGAATGGCTAGCCAAACCTTTACAAAATCGTATAAAAAATAGCTAGCCAAATTAAGCATTATCTGCTGTCATGTGTGCACTTTTGTCTATTTGGTATCCAATTTCAAATATGAAATTTGTGCAATATTCTTTAATGGGTCTGCTTGCGTTTAGCCTGGTTGGCTGTGACAAGGCGACTAAAACACCTCCCCAAACAACTGTTCTTAAAGCCCGCGAGCCTGTGGTGGCCATTGCTTTAGGAGGTGGGGGTGCCAAAGGATTTGCCCATATTGGAGTACTAAAAGTTTTAGAATCACATGGTATTAAACCGAAAATTGTCACCGGTACCAGTGCCGGGAGCTTTGTCGGAAGTATTTATGCCAGTGGTAAAACCCCTTACCAATTACAGCAAATTGCACTGACCCTTAAAGAATCTGACATTCGCGATTTAACCTTAAACAGCCAAGGCGTGGTGCAAGGTCAAAAATTGCAGAACTATGTCAACAAGCACATTGCCAACAAGCCGATTGAACAATTCCCGATTCGTTTTGCAGCTGTTGCAACGCGCCTCGACACCGGTCGTAAAGCCGAGTTTATAAAAGGCAATGCAGGCCAGGCCGTTCGTGCCTCATGCAGCATTCCAAATGTCTTTGTGCCTGCAACCATCGGTGGAAAACAATATGTCGATGGCGGTTTAGTCAGTCCGATTCCAGTGAAAACAGCCAAGGATATGGGCGCAGATATTGTGATTGCGGTAGATATTTCTGCACGTCCAGTCGGCGGTAAACCTCTAAACATGTGGGGTTTGCTCGATCAGACCATTAATATTATGGGACAGCAAAGTATCAATGAAGAACTCAGTCAAGCCACTGTAGTGATTCAACCTAAAGTGGGGCACTTGGGCACCTTGGATTTAAAAGCCAGCAATCAATCCATTTTAGAGGGTGAAAAAGCCACCCAACTGAAAATCATCGCGATTGACAAAGCCATTACCGATTTCAAAAAATCTCCAGCAGCGTTCAAAGCTGCACCCAAAGCCAAAATTTAAAAAAGATGCTTTTTTTAATATTCAAAGACTTACTCATCTGCTAAATTGATATAAACGCTTGGTTATCTATATCAATTTTAACAATACACGAGTAGATGTATGGAATTTGCTTTCGAACCTTGGCATTGGTT
>JBLZXS010000086.1:0-3056 GCA_050285325.1 Acinetobacter sp. | reverse complement strand
TCATTGCAGAGTAACGCTTTACGGTGTTCTGCAAAATCTACCATATGTTATGCGCCTCGAGTTGCAACAAGAGCTTCAGCCACTGCTTTCTTAAAGCGAGCAACAGCTTCAACACATTCATCATGTGTGATAATCAATGGGCAAAGTAAACGAATCACTGTACCGTTACGACCACCTTTCTCTAACAGTAATTTGTTATCGAAACATGCAGTTTGAATTGCAGCAGCCAATTGCGAATCACCCGGTAATGAACCCATATGATCTGCCTTTTGGCGCTCATCCACGATTTCAACACCAATCATCAAACCACGGCCACGTACGTTACCGATACATGGGAATTCTACCGCTAATTTTTTAAATTCAGCTTGTAAGAAATCACCACGTTCTTGGGCATTTTGCGCAAGATTTTGTTCTTTAATGGTGTTGATGGTTGCAAGACCAGTACCCATCGCCAATTGGTTACCACGGAACGTACCGGTGTGACCAGCAGGCTGCCAAGCATCAAACTTACGTTTAATCCCCAGTACTGCAAGCGGTAAGCTACCACCAACAGCTTTAGACATCACCACAACATCAGGTTCAATGCCTGCATGTTCAAAAGCAAACATTTTGCCAGAACGGGCAAAGCCGGCTTGAACTTCATCAAGAATCAACACGATGTTGTGCTTTTCAGTCACTTCACGGATTTTCTTTAACCATTTAACCGGTGCCGTTACCACACCGCCTTCACCTTGAATCGCTTCAAGAATCACAGCTGCAGGTTTGGTTACACCACTTTCTACATCTTCAATAAAGTTTTCGAAGTAGTAAGTTAAGGCATCTACACCTGCTTCACCGCCAATACCCAATGGGCAACGGTATTCATGCGGATATGGCATAAACTGTACGCCAGGCATTAAGCCATTCACCGAATTCTTCGCAGATAAGTTACCTGTCATGGCCAAAGCGCCATGCGTCATTCCGTGATAGCCGCCTGAGAAGCTGATCACTGAACTACGACCTGTATAGGTTTTTGCTAATTTAATTGCTGCTTCTGTGCCATCTGCACCAGACGGGCCACAGAACTGTAAGCAATACTCAGCCTTACCACCCGGTAATTGCTCAAGTAAAGCTTCAGTGAAAGCATCTTTTAAAGGTGTTGTTAAATCCAAAGTATGCAATGGGAGACCACTTGCAAGTGTATCTTGGATACTTTGAATTACCGCAGGATGATTATGGCCTAATGCCAATGTTCCTGCCCCAGCTAAACAATCGAGGTACTCTGTACCTTCAACATCAGTAACCCAACAACCTAAAGCTTTTGCTATCGCTAACGGCAATTTACGAGGATAGCTACGAACATTGGATTCCATCTGGCTTTGGCGAGTCAAATAGTATTCGTTAGTAGAATTAGGGGCAGGATTTACAGAAGAAACGCTCATATCGAATTACCATCTCTGATATGGGTTGAAAGAAATAAGTCGGGTGACTTGCGGTCCTTTGACTCGGTGCTTTATAGAATCTAGTTAGACTTGAATTTGTTTGTCATAACTAAAGGGCGGATGATACCGAATTTTTCTAAAAAATAAACAACTTTCGGCACTTTATCTGCCCTATTTTATGGAAAAAAATATCAAGCTAATCTATAACTTGAATTATCATCTTACATTGTGACAGAGGAAAGAAAACCTCAATTTCTTATGCTTTTCTTGATAAAGTCGTGTAATAAAGTAAAAATCTCTTCAAATTAATTTATAAGTGTATAATTTTTCTTAAATTTCCAAAAAAATAATAAATAAATTTTTTCGAGCTTATTTTTACAATCGCACCACAAACTCTACTAAAATTAATCATAAACACACTTTAATATCATCCGTCTAGATTCAAATTCTACTTAAAAAAACAGGTCAAAAAAATGCGTTATTTAACTCTCTCTGCTTTAGTTTTAACCTCTGCTTTCAGTGCCACTGCTTTTGCCCAACAAAATGAACAACTGAATTACAATGTACTAAACATTCAAGCTGAAGCAGTACGCCAAGTATCCAATGATGAAATGCATGCAGTCTTATATATTGAGAAGAGCAATAAACAACCTGCAGAACTTGCATCACAAATCACGCAACTAATGAATCAAGCCATGGCTTTAGCGAAAAAATATCCGCAGGTTAAAGTTGAAACCGGTTCACAAACCACTTATCCAGTTTATGATAATGACAGCCGCAAATTGAAAGAATGGCGTGGCCGTGCAGAACTGCAAATAGAAAGTAAAGATTTTAAGGCCGCCAGCCAATTAATTGGCGAATTACAGCAAAATTTCCAGACCCAGTCGCTTAACTTTACTGTGTCCGATACGCAGCGCAAAAAAGTAGAAAATGAATTGATGGTTGAAGCCTCCAAAAACTTTCAACAGCGTGCCCAAATGCTCAGCCAAGCCTGGAATAAATCAGGTTACAACCTGGTTAACCTCAATTTGAATACCAGCAATCAGTACCCACAACCGATCATGATGCGCGCCAATATGGCTAAATTTTCAGGAGCCGAAGCTGCCGATGCTCAAGATGTGGCAGCAGGTGAATCGAAAATCACGGTGAATGCTAATGGGTCGATTCAGTTTAAATAATTGAATTATAATTTCATCAAAAACCGTGTGTATACACGGTTTTTGATGAGCTAGATACGGTATTTACAACAATATAACCACAAACCGGTCGAGTGTTTCATTTTATTTTTCTTGTAAAATCGCCCTATCCTTACGCTGTGATCTCTCCCAATTCCTCCATGTCCATTGAAAGTTTAAATCTTGATTTGTTTAGTCTCCTGAACGTGCCTGAACAGGCTTCTCCTTTGATAGTGCACTTAGCGATTTTCATCGCCCATGATTTAGTCTATCTGCTGATTATTTGCTTTGCCTTGTTTTGGTTTTATGGGACTCAAAATTCAAAAGCCTTGATTCTAAAAGCCTTTATATTTTGTTGTATTGCCCTTTCAATCAGTGAGTTGACTTCTTACCTGTTGAATACTCCACGCCCTTTCGTGATGCATGTCGGTCATACTTTAATTGCACACGAAGCAACAGG
>JBLZXS010000085.1:0-3764 GCA_050285325.1 Acinetobacter sp. | reverse complement strand
AGGTTATGATGTAGCATCAGATTATGATGGTGCTGATTTGGTTGTTGTTAATACCTGTGGTTTTATTGAATCTGCAGTACAAGAATCGTTAGATGCCATTGGCGAAGCCATGAGTTCAAATGGTCGCGTGATTGTGACTGGCTGTTTGGGCAAAGATGAAGATAAAATTCGCAAAATGCATCCGAATGTCCTTAAAGTGACCGGTGCAGCTGCATATCAAGAAGTGATGGAGGCCGTACATCAGTACGTACCTGAACCACCAAAACATAACCCGTTTATTGACCTTGTTCCTGAACAGGGGATTCGTTTAACGCCTAAACATTATGCATATTTGAAAATATCGGAAGGCTGCAACCATCGTTGTACATTCTGTATTATTCCAAGCATGCGTGGTGATCTGGTTTCGCGCCCTGTGGGTTCAGTATTGACTGAAGCACAAGCGCTAAAAAAAGCCGGTGTAAAAGAAGTCTTGGTCATTTCTCAAGACACGTCTGCTTACGGTCTGGATACCAAGTACAAACTTGATTTCTGGAATGGTCAGCCGGTTAAAACCAAATTTTTCGACATGTGCGAAGCATTGGGTCAACTCGGTATATGGGTGCGTTTACATTATGTTTATCCATATCCACATGTTGATGCGGTCATTGACTTGATGGCACAAGGCAAAATCCTGCCATATCTAGACATTCCTTTTCAGCATGCCAGTCCGCGCATCTTAAAATTGATGAAGCGACCAGCTCATAGTGAAAATACATTAGAGCGTTTAAAATTGTGGCGTGAAAAATGTCCTGAACTGGTTATTCGCTCAACTTTCGTAGTGGGCTTCCCGGGTGAAACTGAAGAAGATTTCCAGATTCTGCTTGAATGGCTTAAAGAGGCTCAGCTTGATCGCGTAGGTTGCTTTACCTATTCGCCTGTAGAAGGTGCGACAGCCAATGATCTTCCAGACCATGTGCCTGAAGAAATCAAGCAAGACCGTTATGAACGTTTCATGCAAGTACAGCAAGAAATTTCAGCAGCCAAACTGCAAAAACGTATTGGTCAAACCATGACTGTACTGGTTGATGATCTGGAAGAAGAATTTCCGGTGGCTGTGGCACGTTCTTATGCAGATGCGCCTGAAATTGATGGTAATGTCTTTGTAGAAGATATTGATAAGAGTCAAATTAAAGCCGGCGATTTGCTTGAAGTCGAAATTACCGATGCAGATGAATATGATTTATATGCGAAGTTAATTCGAGTCAAGTCTGCTTGATCTGTCATAAAAGTATACGAATAAAAGTTTAGATATTGGAAGATTCGGAGATTTCCTGATGTTGGATTCAAAAAAACCCCGTTATGCACGCATTTTGCTTAAGCTTTCTGGTGAAGCACTTGCAGGAAACAAAGACATGGGGATTGATGCACAAGTGCTTGATCAAATGTCTTTAGCCATTGCTCATTTAGTGGGTTTGGGTGTGCAAGTGGGTATCGTGGTAGGTGGTGGTAACCTGTACCGCGGTAGCCAACTGCAAAAAGATGGTTTGGTTGGCCGTGTAACGGGTGACCAGATGGGTATGTTGGCAACTGTGATGAACGGCTTGGCTTTGCGTGATGCTTTGGTACGCCGTAATATTAAAACCCGTTTAATGTCTGCTTTGCCAATTGGTGCAGTAGTTGAGTCATACTCTAGCCGTGATGCGATTCGTCATTTGACTCAAGGTGAAGTATGCGTATTTGTTGCGGGTACAGGTAACCCATTCTTTACTACTGATACAGCTGCTTGCTTGCGTGGTATTGAAATTGAAGCTAACTTGATCTTGAAAGCCACTAAAGTGGATGGCGTATATAATAAAGATCCGAGCAAATATGACGATGCAGTAAAATATGAAACACTTACATTTGACCAGGTGTTGGATGAAAAGTTAGGCATCATGGATTTAACAGCGATCTGCTTGTGCCGTGATCATAATGTGCCACTACAAGTATTCGATATGAATAAGTCGGGTTCATTGCTTTCAGTGGTTATGGGTGAAAAAGAAGGGACTCACGTTACGAATTAATGTACGTGAGCCTGAAAGCTCTTTATACTACACGCTATTTAGTAATTACATCTCTTAGAATTAAGTAAGGAAGATCATATGATTAACGATCTTAAAAAAGACAGCGAAGATCGCATGAACAAGACTTTAGAGTCTTTGGAACATGGTTTTGCTAAAGTTCGTACTGGCCGTGCGCATCCATCTATCTTGAATGGTGTGATGGTTCCTTACTATGGCTCCGATGTTCCACTGAACCAAGTGGCAAACGTGGGTCTTGAAGATTCACGTACATTGTTGGTGCAACCATTTGAACGTACTATGGTTTCTGCAATTGATAAAGCGATTCGTGAAGCAGGTTTGGGTTTAAATCCGATTACTGCTGATGCGATTCGTGTGCCAATGGCTGCACTGACTGAAGAAACGCGTCGTGATATGCAAAAAGTTGCGCGTACTGAGGCTGAAAATGCCAAAGTTGCAATTCGTAACATTCGTCGTGATGTGTTGGGTGATATCAAAGCATTATTGAAAGAAAAAGAAATTTCTGAAGATGATGATCGCCGTGCATCAGATGATATTCAAAAAATCACCGACAAGTTCGTTGCTGAAGTAGAAAAGCGTTTGGCGGCGAAAGAAGCTGAATTGATGAAGGTCTAAGATTTAATGACCGTATCAGAAGACAGTTTACCTCTTCCGAAACATGTTGCCATCATTATGGATGGCAACAATCGTTTTGCAAAAAAAAAGCAGATGCAAAAGGGTGCTGGACACCGTGAAGGAAAAAATGTCCTCGATCCGATTGTTGAACACTGTAAAAAAAATCAAATTCAAGCGTTAACGGTTTTCGCATTCTCGAGCGAAAACTGGAATCGCCCTCAATTTGAGGTTGATTTGTTGATGGCATTGTTAGAAGAAACAATTCTAGAGCAAATGCCTCGAATGGAAAAATTCAATATTGCTTTACGTTTTATTGGCGATCGTTCTCGTTTGTCTGCACATTTACGTGAGTTAATGTTGCAAGCCGAAGAAAGGACTGCTAAGTTCGACAGCATGACTTTGACCATTGCGATCAGTTATGGTGGTATGTGGGATATGGCGCAGGCTGCAAAACAAATTGCGGCGGACGTGCTTGCAAAAAAAGTCGCTATTGAAAATGTGAATGTTGAGTTGTTTGGACAACATGTCAGTATGGCCGATTTGCCAGCGGTGGATTTAATGATTCGCACGGGTGGTGATTACCGTTTGTCAAATTTTTTGCTTTGGCAAGCCGCCTATGCTGAACTGTATTTTACCCAAACCTTATGGCCTGAATTTACTATTGAAGAATTCGATGATGCGTTGGCAGTTTTTGCTGGACGTGAACGTCGTTTTGGTAAAACTTCAGAGCAAATCCAACAAGAGAAAATTGAGAATTAATTAATGTTAGAGCGGATTATAACCGCATTGGTATTGGTAGCAGTCGTACTTAGTTGTATGTTTGCTACACAGTCTCAGTATCCAATGTTTATGCTGATGATTGTTGCAGCAGGGGTCGCAGGGTATGAGTGGTTTAAACTTATGCCAAGAAAAAATAAAAATCTGGTGAAACCGATTGCTTGGGGTTATGGATTAGCGACAGCAGCATTAGCAACTTTGGCATTATATTTTAATGATATCGCTCTTTTACTTTGGGCAGCTTCTATTTTTTCCTGGATTTTAAGTATTTATTGGGTTAAATCCTATCCAAATTACGATGGCTGGTATAAT
>JBLZXS010000084.1:0-2308 GCA_050285325.1 Acinetobacter sp. | reverse complement strand
TAGATAATCCAGTTGTGCCAATTCAACTTGAAGTTTTCCTTCATGCGTACGTGCACGTTGGGCAAAAATGTCCAGAATAAGCCGGGTACGATCAATCACGCGGCATTGAATCACTCGTTCTAAATTACGTTCTTGGGAAGGACTGAGGGCATGATCGAAAATGACCAAATCTATTTCTAATTCTTTGACTTGCTCCGCGATTTCTTCTGCCTTACCAGAACCGATAAAAAGTTTTGGATCCGGTTTGATTCGTTGAGCAGTGATATGTTCTACAATTTCAGCACCTGCTGACTGAGCCAATAAGCGAAATTCTTCTGCATCAAGGTCATCTAAAAGTTGTACGGATACACTCACTAATAGGGCACGTTCGCCCCCTTGATGTTGCTCAAAATATTCCACTAAATGCGATCTCGACTAGATGAAAACTTCATTTTAGTTGAAAATTCACCGGTAGAGTAGAAAATAGCGAAAACTTGAAAATGCATCGTAACAAAACGTTGAATAATAAAACCAAAGTCAGTCTTTCATCATGGATTTGAATCTGTTTAGATTTTAAATTATTGAAATAATTTAATATTTTTTTGATTATTTACCCTGCATCAAGATGGATGAATAGTATTGATCATTGAAGCTTCAGATCAAGCGTTCAGATTCACGGATTTTAATTGTCCAGAAAAATCATACAGAAAAAAACAAGTGGTTTTTATGAACAATGCAAGATCAAAATGAACAGTATAGAATGGCTGGAAATTAATGATTAAACGCTGTGTCCGGTAATTAGTGATCCATTTATGACTCAATCCTCTGTAACTGAAATTTCATCGTTAAATAGTATGGCTAAATTTTTCTTGTATAGTAAAAAGATATTGGCGTGTTTAGCTGCGATTACACAAGGATTTTATCTGGTTTTTCGGCACCGTTTATATAAAGACCCGAATAATCCGTGTAATACGCGTTATGTACAGTATTTTTGCCGCCAGCTATGCAAAGTTTTTAACCTGGAAGTGCAGGTGCATGGTGTGATTCCTCGTGAACCGGCACTTTGGGTGAGTAATCACGTTTCTTGGCTGGATATTGCCGTTTTGGGTTCTGGAGCTCGGGTATTCTTTTTGGCAAAAGCGGAAATTGGAAAATGGCCGTTATTGGGCAAGTTGGCAAAGGGTGGCGGAACACTGTTTATTAAACGTGGCTCTGGTGATTCGATTAAAATTAAAGAGCAGATTACCTCATTCTTAAAACAAGATATTCCAGTCTTGTTTTTCCCCGAAGCCACCACTTCAGATGGCTCACGAATCAAGAAAATTTATGGCCGTATTTTAGGTGCAGCCATTGAAGCCAACCGTCCCGTACAAATATGTTTAATCTGTTATGTGAATCAACACGGGCAACTGGATATGGTGGCGCCGTTTATAGATAATATTAGCTTTGCCGACCACGTTAAAAATGTATTGGAAATGCCGAAAGTCACTGCACATTTAATGGCGTTGCCGGCCATTTCTGTTGCAGGACATAGCGTCGAAAGCTTAACTGAAGAAGTACAAACTAAAATGGTGGAAGGTTTGGCGCAGTTACAGCAAAAAGTGATTACAACGAGCCATTAAATAATGGGTAGTGCGATGGAAGCTTACATAAAGCCTTCGATTGGCAACCATGAAATCACTTTAATCCCCGCCTTTTGCCACCATTTCATTTTAGGTTCTTTTTCATAGGTTTTGATGCTGCCATCATGACGTTTAATTTTCCAGTTCATTTTATTGTTGGCATCTAAAACCAGTTTGTAGGCATATTTAGATAAGTTTTGATCCATGGTTTGATGAACTGCTTTAGCCAGGTTCGGGCTGTCCAGCAATACGCCAATTTCAGTGTTTAGGTAGGCAGAACGCGGATCGAAATTGAATGAACCAATAAAAACCTGTTTTTGATCAATCGCCATCAGTTTGGCATGCAGGCTGGAACGGCTTAATCCCTTTAAGCTGACTTTGGCTTTTTTCGCAATTTCATCGGTATTTGCATTTAAGTTTTCGGTTTCTGGCACCGATAGAAACTCATATAATTCAACATCATTTTTTAATAAATCTTTGCGATATTTGCCATAAAAAGCATGCACTAAAAAGACATCATTGGCTTTAAAAGAGTTGGTCAACACCCGTACATGGATATTGTTTTGTGCCAGCTCACTCAGCATTTTTTCGCCCTTTTTTTCAGGCACGAAATAAGCTGAAATAATATCGACGCTCTGTTCCGGTTTTTCTAAACGATTTAGCAGCTGAAAATTCAGATGTTGCTCTTTTTTGGCTTTTGCTCTGAT
>JBLZXS010000083.1:0-7414 GCA_050285325.1 Acinetobacter sp. | reverse complement strand
AAAATCGTAGGACATACAGATAGTTCCGGCGATGCAGATCGGTTAAAGCTCAGATAAAAGTGAATCACATAGCGCTGCTGAACATCATCCCGTACAACCTGATAAAAGCGGTAAACGACTTGTGTTCTATACCAATACTCAGCCGCTAGACTTTTTTGGAAATTTAATAAATACCGCTCTAACTGCCGTATGTCGATCATTTCATTTCCTGCCTCATTTAAGCTCAGTTCTAGTTTCAAATCCGCAGCATCTGGATAGATTTGACTGGTATTGCAATAAGATTCTCTCAGCTTTTCAATTTGCTTTTCATAACGCTCATTCTGCTTGTGCATTTCTTCAGTCAAGCTGGTGCTTTCAAACAGTATTCTCAACCGCTTTACGATCTTATTGATATAAAAACCAGCGCTTCTTTGCGCCGTGACCTCAAAGAACCGAATCTGCTCTTCCTGTAATACACTGCAGTAAGCCTGAAAGAACTTGTCTGCCCAAAAGGAAAAAGATAAATGCTCATGAATGCCAACGGCCATCATTCTGCGCCACGATGAAAAATAGTCAGACAGCTTGCGTTTAAACTCATCATCGATATTCTTGTGATGAGCATCGTAATCAGTACCTTCTGGAATTGGAGCAAATCGAGTCGTTTGGTAATGCTCTAAAACGTCTTGTTCTAAACGTACTGCTGCAGACTCTAACTCTGAATGACTCATGTGCTGTCCTATGAATGAATTGATTTCATAGAACTGGCATCTTCATAATTTTTTAAACCAAATCTCCTCTTCCAGCTTTGCTAAAGCAGTCTGCGCATTCCACTCTTTGATTCTTCTATTTTCTTCTGTATCAGGTATTGGGCGACCATGATGCTGATAATCTCCTTTATAAAACGTTTTACGTCCTTGTGGTTTAACCAATAACGTCTGCTCGTATTTATCAGGGTCACTGAGATACGCAACTGCACCCAAAGCATTATTGCCTTGTTCGGGTATTGCTCGACGAATATCTCCAATGCCTAAACAACCTTGCTTCTCGTAGTTTTCTTTATTTTCTGTCGTGTTGATGTTCCATCCCGTCCCTTTGCCTAAAGTAATCTCATTCCACTTCTCAATGACCCCTTCAGCAATTTTATAATCGCTCTGGTGCTCAGACCGATTAATCACCAATGCCATGTGAGCATGAAAACCCTTTGTAATCCCTTGCTCCAGTGCGATTGCATAGGTTACTAATGCATCAAAACAGCCATTTTTATCAGTAATCACAGCACGGAAGCTATCGATATGCTGATAGAAGTCATGCACCGTAATCTCACTCATGCTGTCCTTGCTATAGCTCAAATCCACTCTGATCACCAAAACCGAATAATATCCCTTAATTGCACCTTCGAACTCCTCAAGTAATGCCACTCGATTCAATCCTTTCCGTCTTGTAAAGCTTTTGATCTCCTCGCGTATCATCCCTCGATGCGCATGTAAGATTCGTCTTAGAGCCTTAATTGCACCTATAGACAACCCTGATAGATATTCACCAACGCTGAGCATTCCACGCTGGCTATCGACATGTTCAGTGACTGCAATAAATGCCCTAATTGAGGCTGCATACTCAACCCCTTCTTGCTTAAAAGCTTCGAATGCACAGTACAGACGTTCCAGATTGAAAATGAAATCTTCATTCGTCATATCAAAATTAAGACATACATCTACACAGGCATGAATGGCATACAGCACCCCAGCCTGATGATCTAAATCGAATTGCAGCACGTTGAACTTCCTTAACTATGATGAGCGTCATAGTTAAGCAATGGACTTATTTTTTTAAATGACACCCAGATCTAGAGTAAGGATTAGTCATCCGATATTCCCATGTATCGAATCGTGCTCTCATCCTGCATAGGCTATTGATCAATAGCGTCATGTATATAGAGATATCTATTCAGTCTATATGACATATCCAACTGTTCTTGTTATAGGTATGAGTAATAGTGATTGTATTGATATATAGAGTACTTATAGTTCTATGATCTATAGCAACAAGTCTAATATTAGTATTAATCTCTATATTAATAATATAAAAACCGTCTTAGCGTAAATGCAATAACCATAGTCCAGCCGATCAGCAGGATTTCCAAACCTTTGGCTAGAATAGGCTTTTTATATATTTCAGCGTTACGATAGTTAGGTCAGAAAAATGATTTTCCAATCATTAAGCTAGATCATCTATTTAAATAACGATAAACATCGATGATGCATTAATCCGTAATCCTTAAGCTCGTCCAGTGTTGGTGAAATTTCTGTCATGTGCTGTACAGGAAAATCAAAGGGAGTTCCATCCTGCAACGGTTTTTGAAATTCCAATTCACATAAGAAATACTCGTCAGCTTTTGCATGCTGATCAGGTACAAAGCAGCAGCTATAAGTGTTCTGGATAAAAGAACGAGGCAGGATTCTAAAAGGCATCACCACTTCTCCTGCCTCTGCAAATGCCCGGCCCAGGCCCGTCTTAGCAGCTTTGCGTTTGTCATCAATATCAGAATGTTTCCGTATACATTGCTGAAAAAAGTAAATTTGGTTATATGCAATCAAGTCCATAAGAGCCATTAAAAACTGATGAACTCTAGACTGTTCAACCTTTAATCTGAATGTGATCGATTTATTTTTGTCAGACTCATTTTTTTGAGTGAGATCTTCTCTAATTCTATTGATTTGAGTCGCTTGCAATGAATATGGGTAGAGAAAATCTGTACACCCTAAGCGTTCAAAACTTTCTTCGTCGATTACTACTGGGTTAGCATCTCTCAGCATCTTAAAAAGCGTTTTATTCTGGCTATATATCTGGCAGCACCACTGCTCAAGTAAACTCTGAAAAAGACCTAAGCGGTTATGCATTCCACTGAGTTTAATAGGCTGTGTACATTCCACACTGTCTAAAGCTACTTCATCCTTCAAAATATTTTCATGCGGCTTTAAATAAAACGCAGCTGATAATGGATTTTCTGGATGCAGTTTCTTTAACTCTAAATAATGATCATACAACTTCATTATTTCCTGCTGTTGTAACACAACATAATTTGCATAACCTACAGCTTCACGAGGCAGAGGAATAAACGGTTTCATCCAGCACAAAGGATCATGTAGCAGATAATTGTTTTTGCAATTCAATACTTTCAAGCCAGCATCTGAATCTTCACTTTTAGTGTTTGACACCAAGTCACTCTTTGGATTCAGCATAGTAAAAATAGACGCCACTTTCTGAACTTCAAAAACATGAGGCTGCGGGTACTTTAAAATATAAAACTTCCCATAAATTGCAGCATCACCCCAAAATTGATGCGAAAGGTTTAAAGCATATATTGGAGACTCTGTTTGAATAAAACTATTTCGAATTGCTCCATCGGCCTGACTTCGAATAAATCCCATTTCTTTTAGCTGTTGTATAGCACGGTAAATAGACTGCTTTTTTAAACCCGTTGCCTGCTCGATTTCACCAATTCCACAGCCTCTAACAATCCCAAATGAATCTGCACTGTAAAGCAATCGCAATAAAACAAGATAACTTCGATAATCAAGATTGCAATCGGTCTCTATTTTTTTAGGTAAATTGCTGATGCTTATCCCATCACTTTTTATAAATAGAATTGAAATAAAATTTAATAAAGGAAATTTCTTGTACATGCTTTTAGTACTATTTACCATCCAGCTAGCCGGCATTATTAAATCAACACCAATATAATCGAGATTAAGGCGTAAGTGACGAACACGAGCCCTCTTCCCCGTTTCGGGAAAATCTATTTTTAAAATCCCCTGCTGCTCCAACTCATTAAGTACATCACGTAATCTTTTAATCTGTATGCCTGTGACTTTTGCCAATTGGGCAAGCGGCAATGATGTACTCTCTACCCCAAAATTTCTAATAAAAGTGATTAGAGCCCAAACAGCTTTGGCTGAAAGCTCCCCATCTATTCTCTGATAGAAAGCTAAAAACAGGCTCAAGAAATCATGCTCAGAAAGCTTCTCATCCACAATAAAAATCTCCACTTCATCAATCCATACCCCATGCAGAGATATCATACACAAATTAAGATAGGCACAAAATGATAATTAAAAATATAATAATCAACATTTAATATTTAATTAACATTTACTTAATGTTTATTTATTGATATATAAACATTTATTTAATATCTATGAAAAATATAAAATGACACGACCACATTTAACTTTAGAGAAATGGTTATCTACTGAGACAGATCTAAAAAAAATATTCTTAGAGCAGGAAATTTTACTAAGACCAAATGAAATCAATAAGCGAGTTAAATCAGGTGAAAAGGAAATTTTTTATTCTATAAATCACCCACAGATTAAACCCAATGAAAATTCAGCAATATCTCCTCAGCATAACCAATATAATTCGACTGATATAAGCGAACTATTCACCAACCCACTTAAATTTTCAGTTGATAATTTCATTTGTAAAACAAATAATGAACACTTTGAAATTTTAAAAAAGAGATACCGTATATTTAAATATAACTACACAAATAAAAAAGATAAACGTATCAATAAACAAATCACACTGGATCAAAAGACATTAAAAGAACTAGAGAGAATCACAGAGAAGTACAAATTAAAAAGCCTGCAAAACTGCTTAGACTTTTTAATTGATCAACATAATTTTAAATTAACAGAAAAGGATAAAGTAATATCAAAGCTTCAAAAATCACTCATCGAAAACAATGATTCCCAATTAAAACAAGAGCTGAAATTAAAGGATGAAGAAATTAATCAACTTAAAACAGAGCTTGGGCAGCAAAAACATACCATTCAAGAAAACATGCGCTTATCAGCAAAAGAATTTGAGGACTACTTAATACAAACAGCTGTAAGCAAGACTATTGAATTGGAGAAAATTAAGGCTTTTTTGGGTGAAATTTCCGAAGAGGATCAGCAGACAATAAATGAAACTCTTGCACCCGAAGCTCTTAGCCAAATTGAAACCCAATTGAGAAATGAATGTGCTGAACAAAAACAATTTTTAACAATGAAAAATCAACCAAATACCAATATTGCTTTAGGGTTTGATCAACATAATCAATATAGTAATACCGTACAAAATGACGGTGAATTTCAGTCTAAGCCTTGAGCGTATCAATTTACCACCCTGACTAAAAAGTATTAAGTTTCACTGCAACATTGTATTATTTCGCGTATTAAATCAGGACGACGCCTTAAGTGATTTACCAGTACTTCATCACAGTATGCCGTATTAAACGGCAATTGCTTCTGCTGTGGAAAATATCGATCAGGGTATTGTAAAAATTGCTGCCATTTTTTATTTTCGTTTTGTAATTCTCTAATTTGATTTAAATAAGTGCGATCCTGAATTTTAAATGACACATCAAAATCACCATCTTCACAGATTTCTTTCTTTTCATTGTTTTTTTTGGCTTCAGTTAAATCTAAAATTTTCTGTTTATTCGCCTCTAATCTGCTTTGAACCCACTGCAAATCAAACGCTCTAAACTTTATTTGCAGTGTGGGTAAAATCAGCTGTACAGCCTGCGAAGCATTTTTGAATCTGCCATTTTTCTGTGCATAACTAGTTAATTCTGAATAGAATATCTCAAGCTTTTTATGCAACAGCGGCGCATATCGTTTACGTACATTTAAAATTCCATTAATTCTACGCTTTAAACTCGGGTTATAGGTGTAGACTTTCCCACTTTCATCTTCAACCAATTCTATGTATTTATTTAATATTTCTGAATATTTTTCATTAACCTGCTGCTGTCTATAGTCGCTAATTCCTGTTGTCACCGTACTCATTTGATCAAGTAAATTCAGTAAATCCTGTACCGTATACATTTCCCCTAAAAACTGCATTTGCTGGCACTCTACCATCAGTTCAACCAACAATTTGCGTTCTGACGCGTCAAACTCAGTCTTTGGGTCAGGATCACTCATTATTTTATGTTCTCTTAAAAAGCGTCCAGCATGATCCAAAAAGCAATTCAGAATTTCGACCTTCAGTTGCTCAAAATCAAAAAGAGTGCAATTTTTCATTTTCAGTTCTAAATAATATTTTTCAGTATCTTATATCAACATTCTAGTAAAATATTATTTTTAATTATTAGGATTACATAAAAATCTATGTAAAAAAAATAGGATGAAGGCATCGAGATGGTTAACCTTCAGTCAAAAGGTATCCCATTTGAATTTAAAACTGTTCTGGTATGGAGTACCTGAATTCATGAGTTGCTTTCAAATTAATACTACTGACCTTCTTTTTATAAAATATCGCTCTATGATTGTCGAACTGATGACAATTGTTGCTGACTATTACCCTCATCTTAGTAAAGCTGAAGCTTTAAGAAAGGCGAATAATCAAGAATTCCCTTTCTCAGTGTTTAAAATAGATCAAAGTAAACGTGCACCTTTTTTGGTGCACATTAAAGATCTCGCAGATATTTTAGATAGTAAGTATTTAGAAGCTTCTAAAGATTATGCTACGTTTCATCGATGAGGCGTAGTACTTCCTCTAACTGCATAACATCCCTTCTCGCCTTCACTGACACATAACGCTGTAAACTGCTCCAAGAATCATGCAGACTTACTTTCTGAATCTCAGGAATAGTAAAGCTCTGTTCAGCTAGTCTAGTACATCCTTCATGTCTCAAATCATGAAAGCGTAGATCATCGATACCCAACATTTTACAAGCCTCTCTAAACTCTTTACCCAAGCTTTTAGGATTCAATGGCAACAGTAAGTTTTCATCATGCCCAAGCATCAACATCCGTTCTCGAACTTCTGACTGCTTTATTCTTTTAATCATTTCCTTACAAGGTTCAAGGACATCAAATGATTTATGATTACCTTTAGAGCCATTTGGATTTTTTAGATCATGTACTTTCCATGTTGAGTGATGTGAATCATAATCTCGAAGAAATAATCGTGTTAACTCAGCTTCACGTCTGCATGAGAAAACAGCAAACCAGATTATTAAATGCATTGGGTATTTAGAACCGTTACGGTTTAGCTTCCATCGCTCTGTGAAATACTTCGTCAATGCAATCAGCTCATCCGTTGAAGGAAGCCGGTCTCTTTTTTGACTGGAAGATATTTGACGTGTTTTTCTTAACTGCGCCGTAGCCTTATCAAAACCGTTTAAATCAATATCCATTTCCCACATAACAGCAGCATGAGAAAGTACACCACGGATATGTAAAAGCTCATGTTGCTGCGTACTAGTCGCAATAGGCTCAAGTTCCAAATGAGGGACTCCCCCCTTCCTTAAAGCAACATGCTCGGCCAAATGTACTGATTTTATTTTTGTGATAATATTGCGCGCGATTGGTAGCTTCTTAATTAAGAGCAGAGAATAGCGTTTCGTCCTTCCGTACTCGCTCCCGACTTCATCCAAATATTT
>JBLZXS010000082.1:0-6149 GCA_050285325.1 Acinetobacter sp. | reverse complement strand
AAATGGCTTTACCACATATTGTTCCTTTATCAAAACAAGCTATTGAACTCATTCAAGCGCTACAGCCACTTACAGGTAACAAACAATTTGTTTTTTATAATCACAGCACTGCCAAACCATTAAGTAATAATGCTCTTTTAAGCGCTATTCGTACTATGGGTTATACAGGTAAAATGACAGGTCATGGTTTCCGCGGACTTGCATCAACAACATTACATGAGCAAGGCTATATGCATGATGCTATTGAAATACAGCTAGCGCATACTGTTGGTAATGCTGTATCTCAAGCATATAACCATGCGCAGCACCTCGAATATAGAATAAAAATGATGCAGGAATGGGCTAATTTTATTGACGGGTTAAGGAAGTAAGCAAATATAAAGAATTGTTTAGAACTGGAAGTAGAGTTTCAATTTGAATTATTTTTTAAATACTTACTAGGCCAGGTTAGTAATTTCAAATTATTTAAGCCTTGCAAAATTATTCATGTACTTTCTTCATAATATTATAAGAGATATTTGCGGCACGGAGAAAAGTCATTCCAGCATAAGCAATACTTCCCAGCCATATACAAAAATAATATTCAAAGTTACTTTTTAAAAAGAAAAAGCCCGTAAACGAAATCATAGAAAAAAGTATAGAACCCTTGATAGAACTAATTAGATAGCTATGTAATTCATTAATATAACCAGAATCTTTCAATTTTTCTAAAATATCAGTATTACTTAGTGTCATAAATAAACCCATAATGACACTAATAAACCCAGCCCAAATTGCTCCTAAACTAATGCCAACAGATAAAAACTCAGCTTTCTTATCTGTAAAACATGATGTTAAAGATAAATCATATTTTAAATATACGGCCATACAAATAGTAAAGGCAGCTAATGCTAATACTATAGGTCCATATCTTTCACGATTTAAACCAGAGAATATGCTCATTATTAAGAACCTAAGAGTATTTTCTTCCATCCATTGTACGCTTTTTCAAGATGTTCGTATCGCACGGCCTCAGACCATCTTTTATTAGAACTTAAAGGTACATTTTTAAAGACTTTTTTTTCTCGATCTTTAATTAAATCAACAGTTTCAGGAGTATCACTACCATCATCAAAACCTGTTGCCCTGACAGTCGAGGCAATACCATCTCTTGCAATCATTTTTAGAAATTTTTTAATACCATTTTTAATTAAACCATCTTCAGGCTTTGCTGAGATTTTTAAATAGACACTTTTGGGGTTTAATTTTCCAACAGTGTCTATAGCCTGAGCCAATGTTTTTCCTTCTTGCCTCATTGCGGAGGTCATTTGATTGGGATGAATTTTAATTTCCAACTCTGTTAATATATCTTTATTATCCAACCGTGCTTCAGCATCTGGTTTTAATTTCACTAAAAATTCATATTGTTTTGGGGTTTCATTCACATCTTGAATATAGATATTTAAATACTCATTAATTGCACTTACTCTTGGACCGTGATGAGCATATTGAATTAAAATATATTCGCTTTGAGGGATGTATAAAACTGCTGTTTCTTCTGCAAAGTCATGACCTTCGTCTAATTCAATATCTTTAATTTGATCATCTTTACTTCGCTGCCCAGGAGCAACATTTAATATTCTGCTAAAATTAAGAAGCCAATATGGCTTATCCTCTGCAGGCTGGTTGATTTTATCAAGTCTTATACTAACTTGCTTGATCAGTCTTGAACGCGTTTCTAGGGAATCTCTTTCAATAACCTTGAAAACTTCCTCTAACGGTTGTTTATGTTCAAATTTATTTACTTTATATAATTCAATAGTAAGTGATGGATTATATTTAGCCATGTTCTACCCTAAAAATTTTAAATTATTGGTTATTAAGAGAATATAGCAGATTCTTTAAAAATTTATGCTTCTAATACTAGGTTAAATCAACTAATAATTATATAATTTCAACAATTTTCTTTTGGTTTAAATATTTAATCAATCCATCGCACATCCCTACCTCCCAATAGTTTACAAAAGGTGCATCATCAATATCAGGCTGAATTACCTCACTAATAATTTCCTGAATACTAATACCTTGGTCCATTTCTCGCTTAATTGATCTTAGTTTAGATCGCAATGATGCCGTAGCCTGTTTAGCATACCTACTCGATAAATTGAAATCATTAAAATATTTATCAGCTCTTTTCTTATCAACTTCACTCCAATCATCTGGAGCATTGACGTAATATTGGAATTCGCCAGGCTCATCGAAACTTGAACCTGAAATGTAATTTGCTGTTATCCACTGCTCTTCAAAAAATATTGGTTTGTCCAGATATGGATGTATCGTTTGCTCTTCATCAGTTTTTGCATATCCAACTTTCTTTTCCCCCATATTACAATCTCGACAAGATGGTACAAGGTTTGAAGGATATATACTAAATTGAGGAAATTCTGCTTTAGGTAAAAAATGATCTAGAGTGGCCGGATCCCCAATACCGCCACAAAAAGGACAATCACCTTTCGCAGACGCTAATATTGCATCGTAGATTACTCTTACTTTTTTAGCTTTAGGCACAAAATATTGCGTATATAATTTCTCATAATCATCTTTAGTACTTCTAATGCATATTGCATCATGAAATCTGATTAATGGCAGATAAGTATAAATTATCCCCTGATTAACCCCAGCATCATATAAATTTGCGTCTAAAAGTAGATTTCCCTTATTAGCTTTAATTCTCGATTTTATATTTTGAGTATCCGCGATTCCTTCAATACATAAATCAATTACATCATTATAGTTGTGATCCGGCTTAGTTAATCTTTTCATTATTGATCACCTCTATCCCTTTCAGTAATCATTACTTTTAGTAAGGCTCGGCCTTCAAAACCAATCTGATTATCAAATTCCGTAATAATTTCTTGATAGCTCTTTCCTTCATCGATAGCCTCTTGAAGTAAACTATGAAATCCTGAAGTTGTAACTTCCAGTCCAAAAACTTCGGTAGTTAAATCACTTACACTTTCACCAAACGTTTCTATTTTTGGTAAATCAATCTGCATACTTTTACCATGTCTAAATAATTTCCAAACACAAGCTCGCGGAACTTCTTGAAGAACTACCGGAGAATGAGTTGCAATTAGTGCTATAGCATTTCTAGATTTTAAAAGATCAGATAAAGCTCGTATAAATGCCGACAATAAAGGTGGATGTAAATGGCTTTCTGGCTCATCCAATAACACTAGAGAACGCTCATCAACTTTTTCAATCAGTCTTGTGATTGTCATAAATACGACTGAATGTCCCGAGCTCATACGTTTTAAAATACTTAAAACATGGTCTTCATATTCTTGTTTCATTCGTTGTTTTTTTTCTACATATTCAACAGAATCAGACCTGTCATTAATACGGTAACTCTGTGCTAGATCTTGATAAAATTCCTTTAAATTTCCTAAATTCATTTCAGCAAAATTTTTATCTGATGATAGTTTTTGAATAACTGTCATCCATCTTTCAGCTTTATCTTGATGTGCAAAGCAATTCATCAGAGATCGAATGCATTCGATTCTCAATTCTTTAAAACCCAATAGCTGTTCATCATCACCTGGTTTTTTTAGACCTAAATAAAAATAACACGTTCCTTTTGCAGGATCAGACTGCTCAGCTGGAGGCATAAATGGGTCAAATGCGCTAAAAGATACCGAAATTAATGAGCTAAAATAATCTTTATCATTCGAATTATATCTATGATCTAGAGGCTCTATTCGGCATCGTTGATTATTTTCAGAGTCTCTAATAGATGAAATAATATCATTTAATACTGTGGTTTTACCCACGCCATTACGACCTATAAGTGCATGAATATTTGTTGGAGGTTTCGTATCGACTCCCACATCAAAATATAATTCAATTCCACTCATCCTCTCATTTTCATCACGAATGAAATGAAATTGGAACGGGGTAGGTTCATTGTTTCCATCTAAGATACTTTTAAATTTCCCTCTAATTGAAGCTATGTATACGTCTCTTAATAACGAAGTTCCAAAAACTTTCTCATCTTCAATTATTGGAATCAGTTCTGGGGAAGCAACCAAGTCATTTATGCCTTTTAAGTAACTTGTTCTTGTTTCTTTAGGCATGCTACTCAACTTTTTATAGTATTCAGTACTTTGTCCTAGAGAGAAATAGTCTTCTGAAAGCTCCAGAAAATGATTATCAATTTTTTGAGACGTTGCATTAGCACTTCCTTCATCTTGCCCCTTATAAGCAATTTTCACATCCCCAAGTTCATAGCCTATTCCATTTTTATCAAATACTTTTACTTGGAATAATGTGAAGTATGAATAATCATTCCAATTATCTATTTTAAGATAAGCAGTATTTCTACCTTCTGTAGGCAACCATGTACTACGATTTAAAACTTTGAATTCCATCTCAGTAATGCTCTTTTATATACCCATAAGCCTTTTCAAATAGCTCTTTATCTTTCCCTAAACCAAACTTATTTAGGGTAATAATCAAAGCTTTTTGTACTTCTCGTGGACCACTTACCGAAGTCTGCCATCCATCAAATCGTGTCACCTTAACAATCTCATCAATCTGCTCGACAATCTGACGGATAATGTCTGGTGTTTTTTCAGGACGGGTTTCAATAAATAGCTTGGTTAAAGCCTCTTTGTTATCAAGCTCAGTAACAGGTGTATCCCCTGTTTCACGCTCAGCTTGAACAGTTTCTTTTGCAGTTTCAAGCAAGCCTTTCAACCAATCAATCGCTTTAATCACCCCTGCTTCATAGTCTTGACGAAGTTTTTCTAAACGCTCACCGAGTTTTACAAAGCGTGGATCATCATGACCACGTAAGCGACCAAGCAAATTGATTTCAAGCTGTCTTGCTTTACGCTCTTGCTCTTTTTCCGTAAGGGTAAAGATTGCATGTTCATCCATGGTCAGTGAGCTAATATCATCACGAATACGGTTCACATCCGTATTTTCATGAATCATCTGAATCACTTGAGGACCAAGTGCTGCCCAGATTAACGAACCTGTACCTGTTGCAGGACGAATGCTTTCATAAATCTGCGCAAGCCATTTAAAATCTTGTCGATACGGATTCAAGAAGTTATCAGGATAAATCGCTGTCCACAGTTTATTCACCACACCAAACGCACGAGCGAAGTTATCTCGTTTTTCATTGTTTGGTAGACATTCTTGGGCCGCCATAATGCCTTCAAAACCCTCAACGGTGCGATCTACACCCGGGAAGAAATCTAAACACTTTTGTAAGGCAGGCTGGAATAGCTCTTTAAAGCTCTCAATTGCCTCAACCACTTTATCAATATCTTCAGGATCATAAGCGAGCGCCGTACGTAGGTTTTCAAACACGCCAAGATAATCAACAATTAAGCCCATTTCTTTTTTAAATCCGTCTTTTTCATACAGACGGTTGGTTCGACACATCGCTTGAAGTAAGGTGTGATCTCGAAGCGGTTTATCCAAATACATGCAATAGCAAATCGGTGCATCAAAACCTGTAAGTAACTTCGCTGTTACGATAATGATCTGCAATGGATTCTCAGCGTCTTTATAGCCTTCTAAAATATCTTTTTGGGTTTGGCTATCCGCATCAATTTTTTGCCAACGCTCAAAGTCATCTTTTTCCACCGGTAATTTGAGCTCTTCTTTCCAACGGCGCCAGTCTTTATTGAGCTTTCCTTTCTTATCACCGTCAGCCACTTCAATTGGCGCACGGTCCACATTCATAATGACTTCAATACTGTCCTTACCCAGTTTTTCTTTGAGTAAGTAGTACATTTGCACACAAGCATCACGATCATAAACCACGACCATTGCTTTGAGCTTTTTCGGTTTTACGTGTGCATTAAAGTGCTCAACAATATCTTCACTGATACGTGCCATACGCTTAGGTGCTTTAAGCATAAGCGCCAACTTACCTGCACGGCGTGAAAGCTGTGCTTTTTGTTCATCCGTAAGCTCATTCTCTTGTGCGAGTTTTTCAAACTCAGCATCAATCGTTTCACGGTCTACACGCAGCTCAGCCAAACGCGGCTCAAACTTTACAGGGTTGGTTGCAGCATCACGAATAGACTGTTTATAGCTATATTTATTCATATAGCGACCTTCATCCTCTTCTGCACCAAAGAGCTTAAAGGTATTTT
>JBLZXS010000081.1:0-3790 GCA_050285325.1 Acinetobacter sp. | reverse complement strand
CCGTCATTAAACACATAATGACCGGCATATTCTCCACCAAACACGGCTCTGCCTTGGGACTGCGACATGTAAGTCCGCAAAAAAGAACTTCCGGTACGGATCATTTTAGCCTGTCCACCTAAGTGACGAACCGTATTTCTCACTATAGTCGAACATTTCACATCATAAACAACTTCATGATCCGGATGCATTTTCAAACACATCTCAGAAAATAGACACATTAATCGATCAGCTGAAGTAATTACGCCCTGTTCATCAATCAAAACAACACGGTCACCATCTCCATCCAGTGCAATACCGAGATCTGCTTGCTGCTCAAGCACAGTTTTTCGCAATTCAACAAGATGTTTTTCATGTGAAGGGTCTGGTGCATGATCCGGGAAATTACCATTGGCTTCACAACGAATGAGCGTGAGTTCACAGCCCATTTTTTTGAGCACCAAAGCCGCACAGCGCCCAGCAGAACCATTTAGACCATCCAATACCACTTTAAAAGGTCGCTTTAACTGGATATCTTGCAATAAGGCATGCTGATATTGGAGGCAATATTCAACCACCACTGCATGCTGAATGGATTTATTTGTTATTTTACCTAATGGATCAAAAGCAGTTTTAGCATCTAGAGCAACTTGCTGAATCATTGCCGGGCACGGTGGCTCATTTTGGATAATCCATTTAATTCCATTATCTGTTTTAGGATTATGACTTGCGGTCAGCATGATTCCATTGCCACCGAATTGGCGTGCAATAAAATATAATAAGGGGGTTGAACAACAGCCAATAATAGTCGCCTGAATTCCATTTTCTTCAAACACCTGCCGGATGATTTCTGCATACTCAGGACTGGTTAGGCGTGCATCATAACCAATTGCAAGTTGAGTCTGATCAACCTTGTGATATTGAGCCACCAATCCATAGGCAATTGCTTTTACAAGTTCAGGTGTCAAAAATGACACTTTTCCACGAATATCATAAGCACGAAAAATTTGTGCAGGAAATTTTTTCTTTTTAAAATTCATGATGACATCTTCTACTTAGAGTAGTCCACAGAATAAAAATCCTATGCAATGCTTGATTAGATCAGTATTCACAGCCAGTACATCATCTTAAATGAGAAGATCAACATTTTAAAAGCATTCCTGATTTTTAATCAATGGTAAAAGAGTCTTACAAATATTTTCAAGAAATTTGATATTTGCTTGAAAACAAATCTTTTATTTAATTAAAAAATAATATGCAGCAAATATTTTCTATTTTAAAAACAAATATTTACAAAATAAAACAAAATTTTATTTAAAGATTATAAAGCACAATAAAATCAATAATTCTGACTTAAGCACCATAAGCCTTTGTTTATTAATTATTTTATTAAAAATTATCACTAAAATTTCAAATATGCATATCCATTGAAATTAAAGAATAAAACCTGATAAAAAACAGATGTCGCTGTGCATTTATCAGGCTATTTTAGGCTTTAAACTAAATCTAATATTTAGCCTTTACCGGTGTGACCAAAACCACCTGCACCACGTTCAGTTGCAACAAATTCTTCGACTTGTTCAAACTCAGCATGTACCACAGGAACCAGCACATATTGAGCCAAACGCTCACCTGGTTCTAAAGTAAATGCAGTTTGGCTACGGTTCCAAACCGAAACCATCAACTCACCTTGATAATCCGAGTCAATTAAACCAACAAGGTTACCCAACACAATTCCGTGTTTATGCCCCAAGCCAGAACGCGGTAAAATCAAACCGGCAAACTGAGTATCTTCAATATAAATTGCCAAACCGGTTTTAACCAATACCGTTTGACCTGGTTCAATTACCGTTGCTTCTTCTACACAAGCACGCAAGTCCAAACCTGCCGAACCCGAAGTCGCATAGGTCGGCAAAGGCCATTCGCTGCCTAAACGGGTATCGAGTACTTTTACTTGAACTTTCATCTGTTCTTTCCTAATTGCATGGTTTAGATAATGGATTAACGCTTAATCAGCGCACGTAAATTTTCGAGATAATGCTGTGCCTGCAATTTCGGATCAATATTGCCAGCCAATTTTTTCTTGCGACCTAGCCAGTCCAGATCATCTTGAGGCAATTCGTCCAGGAAACGACTTGGGGTCATTTGCTTCATTTGGCCGCCATTTTTACGCTGTTCTGCAAGCGTAATGGTTAAGCCTTGACGTGCACGGGTAATCCCCACGTACATTAAACGGCGCTCTTCCTCAATGGTCTCTGCGGCAATCGAATTCTTATGCGGCAATAATTCCTCTTCCAGACCAATTAAATACACATAGGGAAATTCCAGCCCTTTTGAAGCATGTAAAGTCAATAAATTAACCTTGTCAGTATCTTCATCTTCCTTCTGCTGCTCCAACATATCCAGCAGTACCATTTTACGAATTACGCTTTCAATATTTCGCTCATCGACATCCTCAGCACGGTTAATCAAACTTTGAATACTGCTGTACAGCACTTCAATATTATCCAGTTTGGTTTTTTCTTGTGCAGGGGTTGCGGCTTGCTCTTTGATGTAATCGATATAGCCAGCTTCCAGCATCATCTGACGAATGATCGGTACAGGCTCGTCATCTTCGAGCAGGTTGCGGGTATAGTTACCAATAAAATCTGCAAATTCTGCCAGTTGTGTCGTAGCTTTTTTAGGTATTACCATAGTCAAGCGTTGATCACCCGCAGCAGTCAATAATGACAAATGGTTTTCTTGTGCAAACAATCCCAGCTTCTCTAAAGTCACCGGACCAATCGCACGTTTAGGCGTATTAATAATCCGTAGGAATGCACTGTCATCTTCTGGATTAATGATGATACGCAAATAACTCATGATGTCTTTGATTTCAGCACGGCCAAAGAATGACTGGCCACCCGACAACTTATATGGAATTTGCATCTGGCGCAGTTGGGTTTCTAAAACACGTGCCTGGAAATTACCGCGATATAAAATCGCATAATCTTTCCAGTTTTTTCCGTTCATCAGTTTATGCGTGATCACGTCTTTAACCACGCGTTCTGCTTCATCATCATCATTACGGCAGGTAATCACACGAATTACTTCACCATGACCTTTATCTGACCAGAGCTTTTTATCAAAAATATGTGGATTGTTTCCAATCACCGTATTGGCTGCTTTTAAAATACGACTGGTCGAACGATAGTTTTGCTCGAGTTTAATCACTTTTAAATTAGGGAAATCTTCTTTCAGCAAAGCCATATTTTCAGGCTTTGCTCCACGCCATGCATAGATCGACTGGTCATCGTCCCCTACCGCGGTGAATTGCCCCATCACCCCAACCAGCAGTTTAACTAAAATGTACTGTGCAGTATTGGTATCTTGATATTCGTCGACCAACAGATAACGAACCCGATTTTGCCATTTATCCCGAACTTCGGCATTTTCTTGTAATAAACGGGTCGGCATTACGATCAAGTCGTCAAAATCCACTGCGTTATAAGCACGCAAGTTACGCTCATACAATTGATACAAATGTGCAAATTGCACATCTTCTGCAGTCTCACAAGTAGTATGTGCTTGCTCGGGTGGAATTAAGTCATTTTTCCAGTCCGAAATCATTTTCATTGCCTTGGCAATAAGTTCCTTACTTTCTGCACCGGACAAATTATCACGATGCATTAAGTCCATCAGAATGCGTTTACAGTCGTCAGCATCTAAAATTGAAAAATTATTTTTTAACGGTGTATGTTTCAGTTCTAAGCGAAGTAAATTCAAACCAAAAGTATGGAAGGTCGAGACAGAAAGACCTTTTGCTTCTTCA
>JBLZXS010000080.1:0-3006 GCA_050285325.1 Acinetobacter sp. | reverse complement strand
GCAGTATTTTTAATAACTATTTATATCGCTGTAATGGTACCTAAAACGCGATAACCTGCAGCGCCTGTCACGGTAGGCAAGTTACCACTTTGTTGGTTGACAAAGCGCATCGCCAGCCAAGCAAAAGCGGTAGCTTCCACCCAAGTTGGTGCTAGACCAATCGCAGAGGTGGTTTGTACAGACCAATTGTGCTTACGTAAACGCCAACGCAACTGTTCAAGTAAATGTGAGTTATAGGCGCCACCGCCACAGACATAGACTTCACCGGTGTCCATATCGGAACGGTAAATGGCTTTTTTTATCGCCCGTGTGGTGAGTTTTAATAAGGTTGCCTGAACATTTTCCGGTGTGTTTTCTAATTCATCATATTCAAGATCATTATGCCAGTCGGCAATTTGTTCATCTAACCATTCCAGATTGAAGTCTTCACGACCAGTACTTTTGGGTGGTTCTTTTGAGAAAAACTCATGCGCCTGCAGACGATCGAGCAAACTGCGAATCGGTTGACCATAAGCTGCCCAGTTACCATTTTCATCATAGGGCTGACCGGTATAACGGTGACACCAGGCATCCATTAAAATATTGGCTGGCCCGGTATCGAAACCATAGACGCCATCTGGGTTACCTGCAGGCAACATGCTGACATTGGCAATACCACCTAAATTTAATATCACCCGGTGAATGCTAGGGTGCTGGAACAAGGCTTGATGAAATGCAGGAACTAAAGGTGCACCTTGACCACCAGCAGCCATATCACGACGTCGAAAATCTGAAATCACTGGAATTTGCGTTATTTCAGTAACGATGTTGGGATCACCAATTTGCAAAGTAAAACCATGTTCAGGGCGGTGACGAATGGTTTGTCCGTGTGAACCAATGGCCTTGATCTGGCTACGATCTAAATTATTTTTTTCAATCAGCTGGTTAATGCCATGACCAATCATTTGTGCCAGCGCTACATCGGCTTTGCCCATGCGGTCAATTTCGTTGTCCCCAGGCAAAGTCAGCGCCATGAGTTCATCGCGTAAGTCCAAATCAAAGGGCAAGGTGAGGGTGGCATGAAGCTGCAATGGATCAAATGAAGCAGCCACGATGTCAACGCCATCCATGCTGGTGCCGGTCATTACCCCAATATAGATCGCTGTCATGATGATAGTTAAGCCTGCATTATGCTGAAAAAGTGTTAGTATATCGCACAAATTGTATAACTGATGTATTGGGTTTTGTGATGTCAAATTTCCTGCCGGCTGAAGAACAACTTGCCCTCATCCAACGAGGCACACATGAGATTATTTCTGAAGAGGATCTGTTAAAGAAACTTAAAGAAAATCGTCCATTAAAAATTAAAGCGGGTTTTGACCCAACAGCACCTGACTTACATTTAGGTCATACTGTACTGATTAATAAATTAAAAGTGTTTCAAGACCTGGGACATGACGTTACATTCTTGATTGGTGACTATACCGCCATGATTGGCGACCCAACGGGTAAAAGTGCAACCCGTCCGCCATTGTCGCGTGAACAAGTGCTGGAAAATGCCAAAACCTATCAAGAACAAGTATTTAAAATCCTTGATCCGAATAAAACCAAAGTTCGTTTTAACTCGGAATGGTTTGCACAAAAAACTGCAGCTGATCTCATTCAATTGGCTTCGCAACAAACGGTTGCGCGTATGCTTGAACGTGATGACTTTACCAAGCGTTATAACAACCATCAACCGATTGCAATTCATGAATTTTTATATCCATTGGTTCAAGGTTATGACTCGATTGCGTTAGAAGCAGACGTGGAACTGGGTGGTACTGATCAAACCTTTAACTTGTTGATGGGTCGTACGCTGCAAGGTCGTTATGATCAAGAAGCACAAGTCTGCATTACGGTTCCAATTCTGGAAGGTTTAGACGGTGTGAATAAAATGTCTAAATCTTTGGGGAACTATATTGGGGTATTTGATGCACCAGGCGCAATGTACCAAAAAGTCCTTTCAATGCCGGATGCTTTGATCGAGCGTTATTTTGATCTGCTGAGCTTTAAATCACTAGATGAAATTGCAGTGTTGTTAAAGGAAATGCAAGAAGGGCGTAATCCTCAAGAGATTAAAAAGATCCTTGCACTCGAATTGGTGGAGCGTTTCCATGGTGCGGAAGCGGCTGAAAATGCGCATAAAGGTGCGGGTAATATCATTACTGAAGGTGAATTACCTGAAGGTACACCGGAAGTAACTATTTCACGTGCTGAATTTGGTGGAGAAATGTTTATTGCTTCTATTTTACGTACGGCCGGTTTAACCAAAAATGCAGCACAAGCCAAAGATGCGGTGGCACGTGGTGCAGTAAAAGTCGATTGGGAAGTGGTTGATGCGGGTTTTTCGGTGAATGAAAATAGAACCTATATCATTCAAGCGGGTAAAAAAGCGATTGCTAAAGTGACCTTCGTAGACTAAGGGTTTCTTGACTTTTTATTTAAGTTATTGAAATAAAAGCAGGCTTTGGCCTGCTTTTATTTTTTATATCGTATATTAATATTTTGAATAAGCAAATTCAAAAAAAACCTTATAAAAACAACAGTTAATTTTTTCCAAATAAGTTGCATTATTTTTTGCTTATGTATAGGATTTATCTATCTAGACATTGTGTAGAAAACATATCTAGAGGGTAAGGGTGTAACAAAAAGCTCCACAGTTTTAAGTCTCTTCCCCAAGAGACTTTTTTTAAATTTTTACTGATAACTATAATAATGACATCATGGATCGAACTATAGATTCAACTGCAAGGAAGAGATTTTGGGAGAGATCTCTTTCTTTTTTTCTATCTAAAATTTAGTAAAGTTTAATTTTATAGCTGTCTTTATGGATGAATAAGCTGAAAAATATACAAAAATAAAAGAAGATTTTCTTAAGTTAGCTTATTTCCCTAAAATAAAAACAAAATACCTTATCCTTGTTATTGAGGCATATTCTTTATTAATTAAATATAGGAGGGTATTTGAAATATGGTTTTAAAAAAA
>JBLZXS010000079.1:0-3029 GCA_050285325.1 Acinetobacter sp. | reverse complement strand
TCAGGGTGGCTAAACTCATGGTGTCTCATCGTGTTTGGTAGATGAATAGTTTAACAGAGCTATCCACAGAAAACTTGATGAGCAAACATGACGATATATTTTCAGCGCAATGCAGAACCGCTTTGTTGCTATCACGACTCACCTAAATTCACGACTAGGACGGCATGGATGCCGTCAGTTGGATTGGGGTATAGGGAAGTACCCTCAATCCAACAAAGGATTTTTGTTACTTTTCATCCATGAAAAGTAAATGTGCCTACCCGAAAACCGATGCTAAAGCTATTCATTCGAGGCCGTGAATATATGTAGATTATTATCCAGTTTATTATTTAATATGAACCTCATCAAAAAATTAAGAATCTTTTGCCAAGAAGTTGCTTAGAACCTCAACTACCGCATTCTGCAAATGTCTTTCTGCATTTTGCATTGCATCTTCTAAATCAAAATTAGGTGGATTAATCCCTATAATTTGACTAAAGCCCAAGTCATATAATTCATCTATACCATCGCCAACTAGACCCGCAAAAGCAATCACAGGCTTATTGATTCTCTTCGCGACCTGCGCCACACCAAACGGCGTTTTGCCAAACTTAGTCTGAAAATCAATTTTACCCTCACCGGTAAATACATAATCCGCTTGAGCAATTTTCTCTGCTAATTGGGTCTGTTCAATGACCAGCTCTACACCTGAACGAATGCTTGCACCAGCAAATACCATCAAGCCAAAACCTAATCCCCCCGCTGCACCTGCACCTGAGATATTTTTAACATCAATATTTAATTGTTTAGCAATCAGTTCTGCAAAATGCGTAAGGTTCTGATCAAGCTGTTGCACCATTTCAGGCGTTGCACCTTTTTGTGGAGCAAACACATGCGATGCCCCGTTTATTCCAACCAGTGGATTATTTACATCACTGGCAATCATGATTTCAACTTGCTTTAAACGTGTATCCAAACCTGAAATATCAATCGTTCGAATTTGATCAAGTTGCCCGCCACCCACTGCAACCTGATTATTATTGTCATCTAAAAATTTCACTCCTAAAGCTTGTGCCATACCTGCACCGGCATCATTGGTAACACTACCCCCCAAACCAATAATGATTTTAGAAACGCCTAAATCCAGTGCTGCTTTGATCATCTCTCCTGTGCCCAAAGTGGTGGTGAGCAAAGTATTACGCTGAGTAGATTCAATCAGATGAATGCCATTGGCCTTTGCCATTTCAATAACTGCTGTTTTACCTTCATTCAGCAAGCCAAAATAAGTTTTTACTTTTTGTGCAGGCAAAGGTCCTGTAACTTCACATGCAATCTTTTGCCCCTTTAAACCTGAAACCAAGGCATCGACCGTGCCCTCACCGCCATCTGCCATAGGAACCGAAACGCAAATTGCATCTGGACATACCTTTTCAATACCACGTTGCATGGCCTGACAAGCCTGTTCAGCAGTCAGGCTTTCTTTAAAGGAATCTGGAGCGAGGACAAAAGTTTTAGACATGATCTTCAAAAAATGAAATGAATAAATCTTTTATACAATAAAAAAGAGCACATATAGCGCTCTTTAGTCGAATTGGGTTTAAACATCTGCAGAACTTTTGGGCACTTCATGTTTGATATAGGAAGCTAAAGTGAGATAGTGAATACCCTGAAATAAAATATCTACAGCAAGAAATAAACCCAGCACCCAGAACGGTGCATCGGGTGACATCAAAACAATGATCCCTGTCATCAGCGTTAAGATGCCTGAGAATAGTGTCCAGCCCCATCCCTGATATATCTTGAAGATCACGGCACTAAAGATACGAATCACACCCGCAATAATCAAAATGATGGCTAAAAGATTGGTTAGGACAATTGCAGTTTTTACTGGCGTAGTAAATGCATAATAGCCTGCCACCAAATAAAGTAAGCCGAACAATGCCCACAACCAACGATATCCTCCATCAAAGATTTTAAATGCTGCAATGAAATGTAGAACGCCGCCGATCATCATCAGTATTCCAAACAGGAAAACCACCGACAAAGTTGCAAACGGTAAAGATGCCAGCAACACCATTCCAAATAGGATCAGCAGAATACCCAGACCTAAATACCACTTTCGATTTTCATGCAGTTGATGTCGAACCAAATCATTTCCTACTGTTTTCATGTTTCTTCTCAAGTCTTTTGTTGAGGAACAGGTTTATTTTTCAATCTTTTAAAACTGATTTCTATTAGAAATATGCGATATTTTTATCCACATCCACAAGCTCAACTGTGGATAAATTAGGCATTATCCACAGCTTTTATTTTTTCCAGCCCAGTTCAAGCGCACTAATTTCATTGATTAATGTCTGTTGCAAAGTGTCAGGCATCTTACTTTTATCGCTTGACACAGGAATATGCCCTGCCATTAACTCTGCTTTGGCTTGAGGAAATAAAGGCTGTTGATTCGGATAAGCATAACCCACCGGATACAACGGCTGTCCTGTAGCTAAATCATATTTATCACTCGCACCGAAAGCATGGAGTAATTCATGTACCAGCACAATTTTATTTTGTTCCGACTGTTTTTTAGAGGCAAATAAATTGACTGAACCAATCCGCCCTTTTTGTAAGGCTGTAGAATGCTTTAATTCCTTGCTGTGCTTTGGATCATAATAATTTAAAAATAACGTCACACTGGGTGAACCATCTTTGCTTTCATGCTGTTTCCATGCATAAAAACGAAACTTTAAACTCCATAAAATAGTATCCAGCATGCTTGCATGTTCAGGTACTTTGGGAGGCAGTTTTTTGAGTTCACGACCCATTTGAAAATATAGGACAATGGCTTGTCCACGATATTGTACCGACATCTGTTTGAGATATTCTTGTGCAGCGGTTAATTCAGACGAATTCAAAGATTGGATATAGTTCTGGGTAGTAGTTCGCCCATCCGCATTGATGGGATGTAACATGACAATAATCGGCTTAGACCAATCTTGATTCTGATCCCGGTAAGCATTGACTGCTACAATCAATAAAATGATGAGTAAACACAGTACTCG
>JBLZXS010000078.1:0-2194 GCA_050285325.1 Acinetobacter sp. | reverse complement strand
GGCGTATGGCGTTTGAATGTTCGTGCATCCAATACCGAACCATTATTGCGCTTAAATATTGAAAGTCGTTTGGACAAAAATCCAAGACCCATGCAAGACTATGTAAATGAATTAACTTCGCTCATTCAGAGTTAACTGAACGTATACCTAAAAACAAAAAATCCATTCAACCTATTTCATATAAGTTGAATGGATTAATTTTAGACCCGCTTTTTAAAAATCCGACCATTTAATAAAACAGTGAATGATCCAAAGGTATTTCGACACCCACAGAAATGCCACTATCTTTACCATATACATCAGAGTCACTCACCCAGCCACTCAATTTAAGTGGTGCATTTGGTTTAATATAGTGAGTCCAAGTTAAATCCAACGCTTTTACATTATCCTTTTGTGGAAATGCATGATTAATCTCAAGTCCTGACTGATTGATTTTTGCCAGCAATATACGGCCATTTAAACGATTCATTTTATCGAAACGAATGTCTCCACCCAAGCTGTACATTTGGCCATCACCACCCATCGCGTGACCTAAAGGGAACCCATGCTGATAATAACCATCGGTATAAATATGATGGTTATAGGAAATTCCCTGAGCATTACCATTAGTTCGTGTATCCGCCCATTCAGTATAAATCTGGAAAGGCATATTCTTTATCTGTGAAGAGTAATCTACCCCAGCCAAATACATTTTTTTCGAAGGTAACAATCCCGCCTCATCCTCACCGACAAATTGACCATATAAGCTGAGTGGAACCTTAAACCACTGTTGTAAATTTAAACGTGCATCGAAACCAGCAATTTGATTTGATGCATTCCCTTCCCCAGAACATCCACTATCATTACATGCATTATCTTTACCAATAAAAGCATTCCAATATGCTTTTAAACTATCAGGTTGTCCCTGACCATCAATTTGGAATGTACGTGATGCACCAAGTTCAAGATAAGGCAAAGGTTGGGCCGTTAAACGCAATCCCAATACATTGGCATCTGGAACCGCTTCATAATTATCCAATTGTCCAGCAAAAGCCTGATATTGCCAAGGTCCAACCCAAGAAAGCCATTTAGTTTCAAATGCTTTTTGCTCCGCACGCTGCATGGTAAAACCATAGACTGGACGACTTGCATCTCCACGGATCAGACTGCCATCATGTCCTGGCCCCCAATACGTCGGGATTTGTCCTGCAATTAACCATTGATTCCAAAGTTTTCCAGCTAAATATGAGCCTTCTACGTTAACATCATGCCCATTATCAATAATCAGATCTTTTTCAGCATTGACACGGAGTTTTGCATCCCATTGGGTTCCGCCTGCATTCAATTCAAGAGCAGCTTGATATTGGGACTTCTGATCATCTGCAAATTTTTGAGGTATCTTTTGTGGATCCGTTTCAGCAAATAAGGCTAACTTAACAGGAGTATTTCCAGCGTCCAAAATTGCTTTGACTGAATCAAGAACTTTCTGCTGAGCCAAATTTTCAATTTTAGCTTTGGATAATGCACGTTGAACCTCATCACCACTTAATGGCCAAGTCGAGGTACTGATTTGAATAACACCCTGCTGATTTAACCAGTTTAAATCCGTACGTAAATCATGATGATTCAATATAATGCCTTGAGCATAAACAGAGATACTGCAACAAGACAGCAGACAGAGAGATAAAGCTTTTTTTCTTAAATTGCGCATAATCGATATGTTCATATGAAGTGATAGATAAATATTGCTTCGAATCGTTGATTATTTAAAGCCATTCGGATTTTGTTTTTGCCAGTTCCAGCTATCTGCCAACATATCTTCTAAAGCATATTGTGGTGTCCAGCCAAGCTCTGACACTGCACGTGCATTATCCGCAAAAGAGGTTGCCACATCCCCTTCACGTCGTGGCGCAAATTCAAATGCGACAGGTATACCGTTCACTTTTTCAAACGTATTTTTAACTTCAAGCACAGATGAACCATTGCCGGTACCAATATTCCAGGCACGACAACCTTGCGCATTTAAACGGTTATTCAGGGCACATAAATGCGCATTGGCCAAATCAACCACATGAATATAGTCACGTACCCCTGTACCATCAACAGTGTCATAATCCTGACCAAAAATAGAGAGTTTCTCTCGGCGCCCTACTGCCACCTGAGTCACATATGGCATCAAATTATTGGGAATCCCTTGTGGATCTTCACCCATACG
>JBLZXS010000077.1:0-2949 GCA_050285325.1 Acinetobacter sp. | reverse complement strand
AGCGCCACTGAAAAATAATGTGCATAACACTTTAGCTAGATTAAAACGGTCAGCCAAGTAGCCACCACCAATCGCACCCAACATTCCACCAATATTTAAAGCAAAAAGAAACACCAGACTCGTCGATAAATCATACCCCGCTTCAACCATCAGTTTAGGCAACCAATTTCCTAAGGCATACACTAAAACCAAGGCCATAAATACACTTCCCCAGAATAACAGGGTGATTGAACCACGGTTTTCTGCAAAGAGATCTTTTACCGGGGTGTTCGAAGATGCTTGATTATCATGATGCAGGCTGATTTGTGTTTGAGCAGTATAAGTAACCCGGCTGTCAATTTTTTTGAGAATTTGAATCGCTTGTTCAGTTTTGTTTCGGCGTACCAAATAATCAATAGATTCAGGGAGCAGCAACCAGATCAGGGGCAACAATAAAAGTGGTAAGCCCCCTAAAATAAACATGATTTTCCAACCATATTGTGGAACCAGCCACATGCCTAACAAGGCAGAACACATGCCTCCCACAGCATAACCACTAAACATTAAGGACACTAATGTAGCGCGTAATTTTTTCGGGGCATATTCAGTCATCAATGCAATGACATTCGGCATAACCCCACCTAGACCAAGCCCGGCAATAAAACGGAAAATACCAAAGCTTTGTGGATTCGAAGCATAGCCACATAGCAGCGTAAAACTACTGAATAAACATATACATAAAATAATTAATTTTTTTCGACTGAATCCATAACTTTCTAATTTATCACTCAGACTACCAAAAATGATCGCACCAAACATCATCCCAAATAAGGCGATACTGCCCAGGAATCCAGCAGTAATGGTATCAATTTGCCACTCCGCCATAAGTTTTGGAAGTGCCACACCATAAATGACCAGATCATAACCATCAAAGATAATAATCAGTGCACTGAGTAAGATTACTCGCCAGTGAATCGCTTTTAATGGGGCATGATCAATGACTTCATTCGCATTAATGTTTTGCATTACAGACCTCCCTGGTCCTCGATATTACAATTTTTATTTTTACACAGCCCTAACCGGCTATTTTCAGGCGCTGCTCTATATCGCGCTGTAAGGCAGTGGTGGCATTTTCAATATCTTGTTCAAGTGCGTGTTGCCATAACCAGTCAAAGCGATGAGCCAAATGTTCACCCACGTCTTCAAAGCTCGGATAATCGGCGGAATACAGCTCATAAATTTCCCCTGATTCATGTGAGGTCTGTTGCACTTTAACCGCACGATCCAAGCGTACTTCTTCATAAACGGTTGACACCAATTTAATATTTTTTGCGGTCAGCTGGGGATTGGCTAATAAGTTGGCCAATATCAGGGCATCTTCCAAGCCCTGCCCTGCACCCGCACCCTGATGCGGTAACATGGCATGTGCTGCATCGCCAATCACAATCACATTTTGGGTTTTATTTTTATAGGTAGTTAAAGGCGGTGTTTCATGTAAAGCCCAAATTGTCGGTTGTTCAATCAGGTTCAATAAGGCCTGACAACTGTCACTCCAATCTGCAAAGTCATCTAGCATTTCCTGTTTAGAAACAGGTTTAGTCCAGGGCGTATTTTCAGGCAAGGTGGTTTGGGTACGGTCTGATTTAAACGCAACAATATTAATTTCTTCGCCCTGACGAATCGGGAAGGTCAAGATATGTTTGTCTTTACCTAACAGCATTTGAGGCACTTCAGCCAGTTCCGGATCATTTCCCAGTTCTTGAACAGCGTGTTTAAAGTCCTCAAACTTAATAATTCCACGATATGCCCAAGTTCCGGAAAATTCAGGGTTCACGCGTGCCAGCTGATGAGAATCAAGTACATGGTTACGGACTACTGAATGGATACCATCACATCCAATCAGGTAATCACATTCAACACGTTGTCCATCCATAAATTGAATTGAAACCTGATGATCTGTAGCATCAATTTCTTGTACGCGTTTATTAAAATGTACATTATTAGAGGGTACTAAAGGGATGAGTGTATCCAGAAAATCTGCACGATGTACAGAAGACTGTCCCACATTCGGAGCCACAGAAGCCGACAGATATTCATCGGTATAACCATTACGCCATTGAAACCAGATGTCGGTAAAAGGAGCATTTACTTTATCTGCAATACTTTCGTACTCATGACCTAATCCTAATAGATGAATTGCTTTTACGGCATTTGCACCAAAAGAAATTCCCGCACCAATTTCAGAAAACTGTGCCGCGGCCTCATACAGATGAACGTCTAAATTTTTATTTTTTACTAACTGTGTAGTAAGCGCCAATCCTGCAATACCACCACCAATGACAGCAACTTTAATTTTCTTGTCCATTTTTAGCATTCCCTACTAAACTGCTTAGATTTCCATCATTAGCCATTTTTTAAAATTTATCCAATTTATATTTTTTGCTTATAACTATCTATTTACTTGATACTTTAAAATGAAAATTTAAACATGTGTTTCAACTAGAGAATTTTAGGTGAAGACCACATTGCGATAAATGCAATATTTTCTGAAAATCTAACTTTAAGTGAAGGATTAAAAAGTGATTTTTAATATTTATCTAAAATGTCGTATCTATTAAATAATTGCTGTAATGAAAGAAAATTAAAAACAAAAGATGACGTGCCTAAAAAGCGGATAAAGATCTGGAGGATTCGGATAGCTGTGTAGGATAAATTTCGCTTCAATGAGGGAAATACCCTAATGGACTAGAGGATACAACAATGACCTCACGCAGCATTACTGAATGGCAAGACTTCGTTAAGAACTGTATTGATTTTCGCCCACACGATGGTGTGTACCGCATTGCTCGAGAAATGTTCACTGAAGCTGAACTGTTTGACCTGGAAATGGAACAGATCTTTGAAAAAGTCTGGATTTATGCCTGTCATGAAAGTGAAATTCCAAATAATAATGATTTTGTGACGGTTCAA
>JBLZXS010000076.1:0-3757 GCA_050285325.1 Acinetobacter sp. | reverse complement strand
CTCAGTCGGTAGAGCGACGGACTGTTAATCCGCAGGTCCCTGGTTCGAGCCCAGGTTGGAGAGCCAAATTCTAAAAACCCACTCTACTTGAGTGGGTTTTTTCTTATCTGTAGATTTGTATCGTGTTTAATTCTAGCTCATCCACCTTTCTTATTATTGGTATTATCGCCAGCTTGGCATTGATCACACTCTATGCTCAGCAATATTTCAAAACTAAAAAAAAGTTTTACCCCAAACGTGTCATTACGCCGTATGAATGCAGAATGTATGTGCGTTTAAAAGAAGCCTTTCCCCAATACCATGTTTTGGCACAAGTGGCTTTTAGTGCTTTAATTACCAGCCATAATCTTAAAATTCGCAATAAGTTCAATCGCAAGGTCACTGATTTCGTTTTACTTAATGAATCCTTGCAGGTTTTAGTGATTATTGAGCTAGATGACCCGACCCATCTATATAAAGTTGAAGAGGATAAATTTCGCGACCATATGCTGCACGAAGCTGGTTATCGCGTATTACGTTACACCGAGATTCCAAGTATTCACCACTTGCACAAACAAATTGGCAATCCTAGTACCCCGAATATTTAAATTTTACTTAGAAGCAGTGGAAGCAGCCGGTGTATGCTTATCGCTCTCTTGAGTTGCCAATTTTTCCTGAATACGCAATTGCTGCTGCTCTTTAATCCGTTGATATTCAAGTTGGGTTTTCTTATCACTTCGCACCGCTAAAAATGCCATACTGACAATAAATAAAGGAACCAAAATTCCAAGAGCAGCAAGAAGAATAACTTTCCGACTCGGTTTGAATGCTGGTTTTGTCATTAATTTACCTTTAACTTTACATATAATAAATCTACGCCACTATAGCAAACCGCTTGGGCGAGGCAAAATATTTAGTCATTTTAAATCCCATAAAAAAAGCACCTCAGAAGAGATGCTTTATATGATAAAGAAGGCAATTTCACCTTAAAACAATGCAATAAAAATCCCGGCAAAAATAATCAGCCCTACCCAACGGTTATGACGGAATGCCCAAAAGCATTGTTGCGGATTTCTATCTCTTGTTTTTGACCATTGATAAATAAAGTCAGCTATAACGACTAATAACGCGATCAAACCAAAGGGAACAAGCAAGTCTTCGATGAACAGTGCGGTCCCAATCAGCAATACACTAATGGCTTGTAATAGCGAGATAATTTCAATGTCATATTTACCGAATAAAATCGCAGTCGATTTAACTCCGATTTTTAAATCGTATTCGCGATCAGTAATGGCGTATTGGGTATCATAAGCCACTGTCCAAGCCAAATTACCAAAGTATAAAAGCCAACAGGTTAGATCAGGTGTCTGCCCGACTGCTGTATATGCCATTGGAATAGACCATGAAAATGCGGCCCCTAAAAACACTTGCGGTAAGTTAGTATAGCGCTTCATAAATGGGTAGATAAACGCTAGTAACAACGCACCAAATGACCAGTAAAAGGTCTCGATTGGTAAAAAGAACAATAACGCTGCACTTGCCGCAACAAGAAATAAAAACACCCCGATGGCTTCAATCGGCTTGATTACACCTGTGGCTAAAGGCCGATCTTTGGTTCTGGCAACAGCACCATCTACTTTACGGTCAGCAAAGTCATTTATGGCACAACCCGCTGCACGCATAAAAATCACACCCAAGATCATCAGGAGCAGTACTTTTAAATCTGGCATGCCTCGGTTTGCAATCCACAATGCCCACATGGTCGGCCAAAACACCAACTCTGTACCAATCGGCTTATCAAAACGACATAAATAGTAATACGCTGCTAAACGCTCACGCCATGTAGTCTGTTGCACAATGTCCATGACTGTCCTTAACCAAATTTCTGTTTAAATATTTTTTTGTGAAGTATTTTGCTGAATAAACTGTTCAAACACAGGTAAAAAAGTCTCTTGAACAATAAATTTACAACCATGCCAAGTATAGCAACTTTGCCGCGTCCAACCTTCTTCCAGCAGAATCACACGACGCTCACAATGGGGATTGGTTCGTTGAAACAAAAACCAGCCAATCGGTTTTTTACCAATATGCTGAAAGATACGTGCACGAGCTTGCAAACTTAGAATTGGAAAAATACTTTTTGCCTTGACCCAAGGCTGGTGTTCACAGCCGTATAAATAGCTTTCACGTACCCATGAGGTATGCTGATGCGACATTTGCATCCATTTTGCATCACTAAAACTCAAGCGCTGAAAATGTTCTTGAATCGGTTCTACCTTAAAAGTTCCAGTGGCTAAATCTGTAAGTTGCTGAGTCAAAGAACCTGATGCATACAACCACGTGCGTAATTCAGCAGGAATCTGCATATCCTGTATTTTATATGCTCGCTTGTTCTGCATAAATTCACTGCTCTATTTAAGATGATTGATTTTAACGTAATTTATAAAAAACTTTATCAAAGACTTAGGGTTATCAGGTGATTTACCCTTTTATCGATTACCTCCATGCAGAAAACTTAACAGTTATCCGTCTTGGCAATCACTTCAAATTTTCCCTGCGGTGTTTTCACTAGAATCAAGCCTTCAGCACTTAAATAAAAACTTTTAGGATAGTCAAATTCTAATGCCATTTCAGGATTTTTCAGCGCCACAAATTCTGCCTGTTTATATCCTTCAGGAGTTCGTCCAACTTCCAGATAAGTCACTTCAGAGAAATTCATTTTAAAGCCTTTATCATGGTCTTTAGGATCAATCCAAGGATAGAAGCTGGTGTGTTTTTTACGCTGTGCCATATACGTCATCTAATATTCATCAATATAAACAGATGATACAAAAAAACCCGCGACATGCGCGGGTTTTTAAAGCTTTAAATTCTAAAAAGAATTACAGGCTGTAGTACATGTCGAATTCAACTGGGTGAGTTGTCGTGTTCAAGCGACGTACTTCTTCAGTTTTAAGTTCGATATATGCATCAAGCATTTCTTTAGTGAACACGCCACCTTTAAGAAGGTAATCATGATCTGCTTCAAGAGCTTCAAGCGCCATATCTAAGCTGTGCGCAACTGTAGGGATTTTTGCTTCTTCTTCAGGAGGAAGATCATACAAGTTCTTGTCAGCAGCTTCACCCGGGTGGATCTTGTTTTGGATACCGTCAAGACCAGCCATTAACAATGCTGCAAAACCTAAGTACGGGTTCATCATTGGATCTGGGAAACGCGCTTCAATACGTTTACCTTTAGGGCTAGAAACGTAAGGAATACGGATAGAAGCAGAACGGTTACGTGCTGAATAAGCAAGCATGATCGGTGCTTCGAAGTGCGGAACTAAACGCTTGTACGAGTTTGTAGAAGGGTTAGTGATTGCATTCAATGAACGAGCATGTTTGATCACACCGCCGATGAAGTACAATGCCATTTCTGATAAGCCTGCATATTCATCACCAGCAAACAGATTCTTGCCATCTTTAGAGATAGACATGTGAACATGCATACCAGAACCGTTATCACCAACCATTGGTTTAGGCATAAAGGTCGCAGTTTTAGCATATTGATGTGCAACGTTCCAAACTGCATATTTGAACTGTTGTACCTCGTCCGCTTTACGAACCATGGTGTTGAAGCTCACACCAATTTCTAACTGGCAAGATGCAACTTCATGGTGATGTACTTCTACACGACCAGGGCCCATGATGTCTTCGATTTTTGCACACATTTCTGCACGCATATCTTGTGAAGAATCAACTGGAGGAACTGGGAAGTAACCGCCTTTAACACGTGGAC
>JBLZXS010000075.1:0-3401 GCA_050285325.1 Acinetobacter sp. | reverse complement strand
GATTAAACCACAGCGCCCATTTGGCCGGCTGTGGATTGGGTTTTAAAATCAGTGCACATAAGGCAGGCGTTAAAATAAGGGCAACGGCTAGAGATAAGGCCATGGCTGCCACCAAGGTAATCGAAAATTGGCGGTAAATAACCCCAGTCGATCCACCAAAAAATGCCATAGGAATAAATACTGCGGTTAATACCAAGGTGATCCCGATTAATGCACCACTAATTTCTTGCATCGATTCAATAGAGGCTTGTTTCGCAGTGAGCTGCTTTTCATGCATCAAGCGTTCGACGTTTTCAACCACCACAATCGCATCATCGACCAGCAGCCCGATTGCCAGTACCAGAGCAAATAAAGTTAAGGTATTAATACTCATACCCAGTACATAGAGCACTGCCATGGTACCTAGAATCACCACCGGTACAGTAATGGCAGGAATAAGCGTCGCTCGCCAGTTTTGCAGGAAGATAAACATCACCACAATCACCAGCAAAACGGCTTCAAACAGGGTTTTCACCACTTCTTTAATCGATTCTTTTACAAAGGGGGTGTTGTCACGTGGATAAACCAGCTTGTAGCCTTCCGGCAATTGCGTCGAAAGATGATCAACTTCAGCCTGAATTAAGGCCGAGGTGGCTAACGCATTGGCACCGGATGCCAGGGAAATACCCATGCCCGCAGACTCAAAACCATTAATGGTATTAAAGGATTGATAATTTTCTGCCCCTAATTCTATCCGTGCCACATCTTTTAAATAGATAAAACTGCCATCACGTGCAGATTTGACAATAATATTTTCAAATTCAGGCACGTTTTTTAAACGCGAACCAGACGTGACTTTGGCATTTAGATATTGATCTTTAAGTGTAGGTAAATCACCAATTGCACCTGCAGCGACTTGAGTATTTTGTGCTTCAATGGCTGCACGAATATCACTGGGCATTAAATTATATTGCTTTAATTTTGAAGGGTTCAACCAAATCCGCATCGCATATTGCGAACCGAAAACATCGACTTCCCCCACCCCTTCAATTCGCGCTAAATCTTCTTCCAAATGCGTCAGCATATAGTCTGACAGTGCAATATTGTCGCTTTTGCCTGAAGCATCGTACAAGCCAATGACCATATGGGTATCGCCCAGCGACTTGAATACATTCACCCCCTGACGCTGTACATCTTCAGGCAGACGATTCACCACACCATTAATGGCATTTTGTACTTGAACCTGTGCAGTATCCGGATCTGTACCATTTTCAAAACTAATGCTGATTCGGCTACGACCGGATGAATCACTACTTGAACTAAAATAAAGTAGATGATCGATACCTTTAATTTGTTGTTCTAAAACTTGAGTTACACTTTCTTCGACTGTTTCTGCTGAAGCACCATTATAGGTTGCACTGACCGTAATACGTGGCGGTGCAATATCCGGATAACGTTCTACCGGCAAATTCAACACTGCAAAAAGCCCAAAAGCCATCACAATGATGGCCAATACACCGGCAAAAATAGGTCGTTGAATAAAAAATTTCGACAGCATATGACTTGATCGCAGTTTAAAGGAGTGAGGTTGCCAGAACTTAAATTTGACTTTTAAGATCGCTCATTAATGTTGATATTCAGTGACTAACAGGCAAAACACAATAACATTTAACAGAAAAAACATTTTTGGTCACAAATAAGGAGAAATTATGAAGATATGCCGTTTGATCTAAAAAAACGTAGTGTTCATTTCCTATATTTGTCATCCTGCTGTGAACACTAACCTGAACACTATCATTTTTTGAATACAACAGTATGAGATTGAAATACTTTAATTCTATGTAATTTTAAAAATTCCCTTCTATACCAATTCCAAGTTACTCACATCCATTTAACTGCCCAGAACTTCATCCAAGACTATAATTAATATTCAAATTGAGAATACGCCAACCATATGGCAGGTAAAAACCTATTGCCAAAATGTTGATGGTCTCTATTTTATGAGGCGTTAATTTAATCATAAAGTATTTGAAATTAATCTCTGCTTAATAAATCTGTTCTATTTTGTCTGAAATTAATGAAAATTTTAGTTATGAACTCATATTCTCCCTTCAAAGGTAAAACAGGTTTCAAGCGTGTTCTTCACGCCACTCATTATTCCATTTCAGGTTTTAGAACTGCATTTATCAATGAAGCCGCATTTCGGCAAATCTTATTGATAAATTTTGTTCTGATTCCTATCAGTTTTTTCCTGAATGTCTCCCGCGTAGAGCAAGCCTTAATGATTGCAGTGTGTTTATTGGCCCTGATTGTTGAATTGTTTAATTCAGCGATTGAAGCGGTAGTAGACCGTATTTCTTTGGAAAAACATGAATTGTCTAAAAATGCCAAAGATATGGGTAGCGCCGCACAATTTGTTGCACTGGCAATTATTTTCTTTACTTGGCTGATTATTTTGGTGCCCTAAGTTTTATCCTCAATCATCAAAATATTTGCTATGTAAAAAGGCACCTATTTTTATGCTTCCTTTTTATATTCTGTTTTGATCAGTCATAAAAAAACCCTGCTTTCGCAGGGTTCTTTTTGAATCATTCGGGAGGATTAACCACCGAATTGGTTCATTGTGTTTTTAGCGTCATCACCCGCTTTAAGCGCGTTGTCACCAGCGAAGATTTCTTTGTGATCATCACCGATGTCAGAACCAGCCATTGCTTGGTGTTTAACACATGCGATTGTACCGCGGATTTCTTTACGTTGTACGCCAGCAACATAAGCAAGCATACCTTCATCACCGAAGTAACCTTTAGCAAGCTCATGAGTAGAAAGAGCTGCAGTGTGGTAAGTCGGAAGTGTGATCAAGTGATGGAACACACCTGCTTCACGAGAAGCATCTGCTTGGAATGTACGAACTTTTTCGTCAGCGTCAGCAGCTAATTCAGTTTCGTCATACTCAGCGCTCATTAACTTAGCACGGTCGTATGCAGATACGTCTTTACCTTCAGCAACATAACGGTCATAAGTTTGTTGACGGAAGTTTAAAGTCCAGTTGAATGATGGGCTGTTGTTATAAACAAGCTTCGCATTTGGAACTGTTTCACGTACACGGTTAACCATGTGAGCGATTTCGTCAACGTTTGGAGTCGCAGTTTCGATCCAAAGTAAGTCAGCACCGTTTTGAAGGCTAGATACACAGTCAAGTACAACACGATCAATTTGAGTGTCAGCACGGAACTGGTAAAGACCAGAAGGTAAACGTTTAGGACGGTGTAATTTACCATCACGTTTGATTAGAATTTCGTCTTCTTGCGCATCAGCGATGTCAATTTCAGAAGTTTCTAGGAAACCGATGTATTGAGAAGCGATGTCGCCTGGCTCTTTAACCACTGGGATTTTTTGAGTCAAGTCAGCGCCTTCAGAGTCAG
>JBLZXS010000074.1:0-10526 GCA_050285325.1 Acinetobacter sp. | reverse complement strand
TTTTCATGCCCCATAGCACGTGCGCTGACGTTCAAGTTATCGGCAAACTGGTGGTTTAAACGTGCAGTCAAAGCCGGTAAGCGTTGCTGAATAGTTCCATCTTTTGGGTCTTCAAGTGCCATAACCAGATTGGTTTGTGGATTGAATTTGGTGGTATGACGCACCTGTGGCGTACGTTTTACAGCTCCCCCTACATATGCCAAGGCATCAACAGTTTCGGGCATATAATCCGGAACCGCAAAGTTTGACCAGGTTTGCCCCATCAGCCAGTTACCGTAACTTAAATAAGCATGACGAATACGCAAATTATCAAAGTTTGATCCCCCCAGGAAGTCAACTTCAATTTTACCTTTTACATCTTGTTCAGAGACTTGAGTTTTAAAATCCAAGCCTAAACGTGTTGCCGCTAAAGTCGATCTTAAACGGTCACTGTTTTCACTATTTCCCTCTAATGCAACAGCATTAATGTGGTTATAGGGCAAATCTCTGCTTGTGCCTTCAACTTGATAGGACGCATCAGCACGGACATTACCATACAGATTAAACTCGGCACCTTTGGCTGTTTTCAGTACAGGATTTGCTGTAGCCACAGGCGCTGGGCGTTGAACCGCTGCAATAGCAGTAGCAGTCTGCGCAGTCTGTACCTTTTGCTGTTCAACCATGTTACGCAAAGCTTGAACTTCCTGTCTGAGCTGTTCAATTTCTTTTTGCTGTTGAGTTTGGGCTTGGGCCGTTACGCTGACTCCTCCCATACTGAGTGCAATCATGCTCATGATGAACGTGCGTTTCATTGCAGGTTGAACTTTTTTAGACTGAAATTCAGTTGCTTGGGTTAATAGTGTCGTGTTCATCCTAAACTCGCTTGTTATTGTCCAATTAGATTCTAGCAATAGATCACCATCGCGACGATGGCGATCTATATCATTGATGACATTATATTTATTAAGAATTATGAAGTTATTGAGTGGCTTTTTTAGTCAAAGGTGTATCGTTAATGCCAGGCTGTGCAAGTGTTTTTGCATCGACAGACACTTTTAAATTCACCAGATAGACAGCAATCGCTGCAATAATCCCTGGAATCGCGATGGCCAAGAAGTTCATTTGATGAGGTAATTCAAAGGTTAATAAGGTACCGGTCAAGACTGGTCCAACAATGGCACCAATTCGTCCAATTCCTGATGCCCAGCCCATTCCTGTTGAGCGCACTGCAGTTGGATAAAACTGTGCAACGAAGGTATAAAGCAGAATTTGTGAACCAATGGTTGCTGCACCAGCAATAGCAATCAGAACATAAAGAACCGCTTGCGGGCTGTTAAAACCAAGCAAGATCAAGGCAATCGCACCCACAGTAAACATAGTGCTCAGTACCGGTTTTAAATGGAATTTATCTGCAAGCACTCCGCCACCAATTGCACCGATCATGCCGCCGATATTCAGGGCAAACAGGAACATCAGACTTGCACCCAATGAATAACCGGCCTGAATCATCAGTTTTGGTAACCAGCTGCCTAATGCATAAACCATGAGCAAGCACATAAAGAAGGCTGCCCAAAACATTAAAGTACTGAACATGCGACCTTGCTGAAATAAAGCACGTAACGGAGCCTCATCACCCACAGTCGGTTCATTCAGAACAAAAACCGTTTGTGGCCCAATCTCTTGCTCAGGTGCAATTTTTTTCACAATGGTACGGGTTTTTTCTGTTTCGCCCTTTTTGGTCAAAAACATCAATGATTCTGGAAGATATTTCCAAATTAACGGCAAGGTAAATAACGGAATACTGGCGATATAGAACATGATTTTCCAGCCATAATCCGCCACTAGCCATGCGCCTAACAAGGCAGACGCCATACCACCAATGGCATAACCACTAAACATAATGGCAACCAAGGTGCTGCGAATACGTTTAGGGGCATATTCCGTCATTAGCGCAACCACGTTTGGCATTACGCCACCAATTCCCAGGCCCGCCAAGAATCGTAAAATCCCAAATTCAGTCGGTGTGGTGGCAAATGCACCCAGAAAAGTAAAGCCACTGAAAATAGCGATACAGATCATGATGGTCTTTTTACGACCCAACTTGTCTGAGAGTGTTCCGAAACTCATGGCACCAAACATCATGCCGAATAATGCAGTACTGGCAAGCAAACCTGCCTGCACAGTGGTAAGTGCCCATTCTTGCATTAAAATAGGTAAAACGACGCCATAAATGACTAAATCATAACCGTCGAAAATAATAATCATTAAACACCAAATCAGGACTCCCCAATGAAAAGGGGTAAATTTGGCTTCATCCACTAAAGTGTTTATGTTCAATTTATTGGTATTCACTTTGCGCTCCTGCATATGAATCTTTAGATTTGAGGCAACAATGCAGCAAAGTTTTTTCTTTGTCCAAAACCGATTACATATATATTCATACCTTAAAAGTTAGCCAAGCGGTATTAAAAACGAAAACAATACTTTATAGATATTAAAAAAATGAAAGATGTCAGCCGGCACACTTTATTTTCTATTTTGACCGATATTTTTCTGATAAAAAAATATGCCTGCTGATCAAATTTAGCAACTTGATTAGTAGGCATATTTCAAAAATCACGGTTTGATTTGGAAATGGTAATGCTAAGAATTTTATGCAAATCAGACCTTGACCAATTAAATCACCGCGCGGTCATAACCAATCGCTTCGAGGTCATAAACCTGATAAATACAATCAAATAATGAACGGATATCTTCACTTTCATCCATGCTGCGTATCGCCAGAAATATCGGACTAACCGCAGCATCATCGAGGATCGGAATGTAGTGCAAATGCGGTAACTGTATGGTTCTAGCACTTTCCGGAACCACACAAATCCCTTCACCTGCTGCAACCAGACCCAAAGCCAGCTGAATTTCGCGAACCTCTTTCAAGCTTTTTGGATCGAGACTATATTCCGAAAAAAGTGATCTCACCTGGGTGGAAAAATTAGGTTTTGGGTGACTTGGATATAGAAACAGGTTTTCATCCACAATATCGGTCAAAAAGACGCCCTGCTTTTGTATGGCAAGTGGATGGCTGGAATGCACCGCGACCATTAAAGGCTCTTCACGCAAAAGGATCCGTCTTACCGCAGGATCAGAAATCCGTAGTCGACCAAAGCCTACATCTATCCGCCCTTCCTTGAGCGCCTGAATTTGATCTTTGGTGCTCATTTCAATCAGTTCAATCTTCAAATGCGGTTGTTGCTGACGGAATAAATACACTATTTTCGGCAATAAACCATAAAGCAGCGAACCGACAAAACCCATGGTTACGGTTTTTTCGACCATTCCCACCCGCTGGGTCATGGCCTTAATCTCTTCGGCATTAGACAAAAGTTTAACAGCATGCTGATAAAAGAATTGGCCCGCTTCGGTGGTCATTAAAGGTCGGCTTCCACGCTCAAAAAGCTGTATACCCAGCTCTGCTTCCAGGTTTTGTATCTGCCGGCTTAAAGGAGGCTGAGCGATAAACAGTTTTTCAGCCGCCTTAGTGAAACTTTGTTCTTCAACCACGGCAACAAAGTATCGTAAATGTCTCAGTTCCATAATTAACCATACCTTTAAAGCATAATAAAATGCAAAATTGATCTTAGACAGTATATCTTTATTCTTTTAAGGTATACCACATGAGATAGACAAAGCAAGATTGGGAAGCTTAAAGATGTACAAATCCATAGAAACGTTGCTTGTTGAAATTCCAACCATCCGTCCGCACAAGATGGCTGTGGCAACCATGCAAACCCAAACATTAGTTTTGGTGAAAGTCACGACTGAAGATGGTTTTACCGGTTGGGGTGAAGCGACCACGATTGGTGGATTGGGATATGGGGATGAAAGTCCGGAAAGCGTCAAAACCAATATTGAAACATATTTTGCGCCATTACTAAAATCACTATCAGGTCTGAATGTCGCTCAAATAATTAAAACGCTTAAACGCAATATCAACGGTAACCGTTTTGCTAAATGCGCTATTCAAACTGCGCTACTGGATATTCAGGCACAACGCCTAGGTTTGCCGTTAAGCGAAATCCTCGGTGGCCGTCTGCGTGATAGCGTGCCGGTACTTTGGGTGCTTGCTTCAGGTGATACAGAGAAAGACATTGCTGAAGCGAAAAAAATGATTGAGCTGAAACGTCATAACGTATTCAAACTCAAAATCGGTTCACGTCCTGTAGAAGACGACGTTGCCCATGTTTTAGCGATCAAGAAAGCTTTGGGTTCAGACATCTCAATTCGTGTCGATGTTAACCGCGCCTGGTCAGAACTTGAAGCGGTCAAAGGCATTCAGTTGTTACAAGATGGCGGTGTCGACCTGATTGAACAACCTTGTGCGATTGAAAATCTGGATGCCATGCAGCGTTTAACCCGTCGTTTTGATATTGCCATTATGGCGGATGAATCATTATACGGTCCGCAGAGTGCTTATCAGATTGCCCGTAACAATGGTGCTTCCGTATTTGCAGTAAAAATTGCCCAGTCAGGTGGCCTGATTGAAGGTTGTGAAGTTGGGAAAATTGCCAAACTTGCAGGTATTGACCTGTACGGTGGCACCATGCTTGAAGGACCAGTCGGTACGATTGCTTCAGCGCATGTGTTTTCAACTTTTGAAAGTCTGGCCTATGGCACAGAATTATTTGGTCCACTGCTACTGACTGAAGAAATTTTAAAAACACCGCTTCAATATCAAAACTATGAGTTGGTTTTACCGACTGTAGCTGGTTTAGGTATCGAACTGGACTTAGACAAAATTGACAACTTACGTCGTCAGTAATTGAAGGAATTAGACATGCTTTTCCAAGTACGTATGGATGTAAATATTCCACTAGATATGCCAAGCGATAAAGCCAACGAAATTAAAGCGGTTGAAAAAGCTTATTCGCAGGACTTACAGCGCCAAGGTAAATGGCGTCATATCTGGCGCATCACGGGTCAGTACTCAAACATCAGTATTTTTGATGTCGAGAGCAACGAAGAACTACACAATATTTTACAAGGTCTTCCGTTGTATCCGTATATGAATATTGAAGTGATGGCTTTAAATCGCCACCCTTCCTCTGTTCGTGAAGACGATCGCTAATATTTAACAATATGCAAAAGGGTGGATTCTTTCACCTGCTGCAAAAAAAGCACCCTTCAAGGGTAATGACAAGGATTGTGGCCAGCCAGCTTTAGCCAGCCAATATAAACGCTAAACAGCCTGCCACCCAAAAATGTATACATACTTCAGGAGCAATAGTATGAATCGCCAAGAAATTGATGCACTTGTAAAAGAAATGAATGTCGACACAGCGACAGGTCCTGTCGATGAACGTGTACAACAGGTTGTTGTGCGTTTGTTGGGTGATCTTTTCCAAGCGATCGAAGACCTTGATATTTCACAAACTGAGTTGTGGAAAGGTCTGGAATATTTGACTGATGCAGGTCAAGCCAATGAATTGGGTCTTTTGGCTGCAGGTTTAGGTCTAGAGCACTATTTAGATTTACGTGCAGATGAAGCAGATGCCAAAGCAGGCATTACTGGTGGTACACCACGTACCATTGAAGGTCCGTTATATGTAGCTGGCGCACCGGAATCGGTAAGCTTTGCCCGTATGGACGATGGTTCTGAATCAGATAAAGTCGATACCTTGATTATTGAAGGTACAGTAACAGATACCCAAGGCAATATCATTGAAGGTGCTAAAGTTGAAATTTGGCATGCCAACAGCCTAGGCAACTACTCGTTCTTTGATAAATCACAATCTGATTTTAACTTGCGTCGCAGCATTATTACTGGTGCCGATGGTCAATATACAGCATTAACCACTATGCCAGTCGGTTATGGCTGCCCTCCAGAAGGCACGACTCAATTTGTTCTAGACAAACTTGGTCGTCATGGTAACCGCCCTTCTCACGTGCATTATTTCATCTCTGCACCAGGCTACCGCAAATTAACGACGCAATTTAACATCGAAGGCGACAAGTACCTTTGGGATGACTTTGCATTTGCAACGCGTGATGGTTTAGTCGCGACTGCTGTTGATGTAACAGACGAAGCTGAAATTGCAAAACGTGGTCTGAATAAAGCATTCAAACACATTCAGTTCAATGTTGAACTTGTGAAAGAACAAGCTGCAGCACCATCGACTGAAGTTGAACGTCGCCGCGCAAGCGCTTAATGATCTCATGATAAGGAACCGAGATGTCAATTTAATGACATCTCGGGGACTTGCCTAAATTTGGAAAGTCGGAGAACGGACATGCCTCGTATCCCTGTAATTAACACCAGCCATCTCGACCGCATTGATGAATTACTTGTTGAAAACTATGAAACCGGTGAATTTAAGCTTCATCGTTCAGTCTTCACAGATCAGGCCTTATTCGATTTAGAGATGAAATATATCTTTGAAGGCAATTGGGTTTACTTGGCACATGAGAGCCAAATTCCGAATAATAATGATTTTTACACGACCTATATGGGTCGCCAGCCGATCATCATTGCGCGCAACCGTCAAGGTGAACTCAATGCCATGATCAATGCCTGTTCACACCGTGGCGCACAACTTTGTCGTCATAAGAAAGGCAATAAAGCAACTTATACTTGCCCTTTCCACGGTTGGACATTTAACAACTCGGGTAAATTGTTAAAAGTTAAAGATCCTACGGATGCAGGCTATTCTGACTGCTTTAACAAAGACGGTTCTCACGATCTTAAGAAAGTGGCCCGTTTTGAAAGCTATAAAGGCTTCCTGTTTGGCAGCTTAAACCCGGATGTTCCACCGTTAGAAGAATATCTGGGTGAAGCAACCAAAATTATGGACATGATTGTTGATCAGTCTGATCAAGGTCTTGAAGTTTTACGTGGTGCGTCTACTTATACCTATGAAGGTAACTGGAAGCTCACTGCCGAAAATGGTGCCGATGGTTACCACGTTTCTGCCGTTCACTGGAACTATGCAGCTACAACTCAACAGCGTAAAGAAAAAGAAGCTGCTGATAATGTTCGCGCAATGAGTGCAGGATCTTGGGGCAAACAAGGTGGTGGTTCTTACGGCTTTGACAATGGTCACATGCTGCTTTGGACACAATGGGGCAATCCTGAAGACCGTCCAAACTTCCCGAAAGCCGCGGAATATACCGAGAAATTCGGTGCTGCCATGGCGAAATGGATGATCGAGCGTTCTCGTAACCTGTGTATTTATCCAAACGTCTATTTCATGGATCAGTTCGGTTCACAAATTCGTGTACTTCGTCCTTTATCTCCCTCTAGGACTGAAGTCACCATTTACTGTATCGCACCTGTGGGTGAAGACAAAGAAGCGCGTACCCGCCGTATTCGCCAGTATGAAGACTTCTTCAATGCTTCAGGCATGGCAACTCCGGATGACCTGGAAGAATTCCGTGCATGCCAAGCCGGCTATGCAGGTATTGCGCTTGAATGGAATGATATGAGCCGTGGTTCTAAGCATTGGATTCAAGGTCCAGATGATGCAGCCAATGAAATTGGTTTAAAACCAAAACTTTCAGGCATCAAAACTGAAGACGAAGGTCTATACCTGGCTCAGCATGAACACTGGTTACATCTGATGAAAGATGCGATTACTTCTGAAAAAGAACTTGCTGCAACTGAAGGAGAAAACGCATGAGCGCGATTACTTTAGAAAAGATTGCTCAATTCCTCTACAAAGAAGCGCGCTTTCTGGATGATGAACAGTGGGATGACTGGTTACAGTGTTATGCCCCATCAGCAGAATTCTGGATGCCGTCTTGGGATGATGATGACAAATTGACCACAGACCCAGAGTCTGAAATCTCTTTGATTTATTACCCTGACCGTCAAGGTTTAGAAGACCGCGTATTCCGTATCAAGACTGAACGTTCTTCTGCAACCATGCCGGATACCCGTACCAGTCACAACATCTGCAATATTGAGATTGTTGAGCAAAACGGTGATCAAGTAACGGTTCGCTTTAACTGGAACACGTTGAGTTTCCGTTATAAAACCAATTACAGCTACTTTGGCATGTCACGTTATGTGATTGATTGTTCAAGCGAGCAGTTCAAAATTTTAAACAAATACGTGGTGCTTAAAAACGATTACATCAACCAGGTAATCGACATTTATCACCTCTAAGACTGTTATACAGCCAGATAAAACCTTTCAGTCAGATGGAAAATTGGCTGAAAGGTCCAGTTACAAAGATTTATATAGGATATTCAGCCATGTCAAACCACAATGTTGCACTTCAATTTGAAGATGGCGTTACACGTTTTATTTCTGTTTCAGATGGTGAAACCCTGTCAGATGCAGCTTACCGTCAAAAGATCAATATTCCTTTGGACTGTCGAGATGGTGCTTGTGGTACGTGTCGTGCATTTTGTGAATCAGGTTCGTATGACATGCCTGAAGAAACTTATATTGAAGATGCGTTAACACCTGAAGAAGCTGCTGAAGGCTTTATTCTAGCTTGCCAGTGTAAACCAACTTCAGACGCAGTATTCCAGATTCAAGCTTCATCAGAAGTATGTAAAACTGAAATTCACGCCTTCCAGGGTACCCTTGAGCGTGTTGAAAAATTATCGGATTCAACTATCACTTTTGATATCCAACTCGATGAAGGTCAACCTGACATTCATTTCCTCGCAGGTCAATATGTCAATGTGGGTATTCCGGGTACTACAGAAACCCGTTCGTATTCTTTCAGCTCTAAACCGGGTAACCGTTTAACCAGTTTCGTGGTACGTAACGTGCCAAACGGCCAAATGAGCGAGTTCCTAAGCAGCAATGCCAAAGCGGGCGACAAAATGACTTTCGCCGGTCCATTTGGTAGCTTCTACCTACGTCCTGTGACCCGCCCGGTGTTAATGTTGGCAGGTGGTACAGGTATTGCACCGTTTATGTCAATGCTGCAAGTTTTAGAAGAAAAAGGTTCAGAACATCCGGTACGTTTAGTGTTTGGTGTGACCAATGACTTTGACTTGGTAGCGATTGAAAAACTGAACGAACTTCAAGAAAAATTCCCTTGGTTTGAATATCGTACAGTTATTGCCAACCCAGAATCTGCGCATGAACGTAAAGGTTATGTGACCGGTCATATTGAAAATGAATGGTTAAATGCAGGTGATGTTGATATTTATCTGTGTGGTCCTGTACTGATGGTAGAAGCTGTACGTGGCTGGTTAGATGCAGAAGGCGTTAAACCTGCAAGCTTCTTATTTGAAAAATTCTCTGCAAACTAATTCGGGAATCAATCAAATGTCTGATCGTCAAAGATTTCAAGATAAAGTCGTGATTGTCACCGGTGCTGCGCAAGGCATTGGTCGCGGTGTAGCTTTACAAGTGGCAAGCGAAGGTGCACAGGTGGTCATGGCCGACCTTTCTCCTTACGTGCAAGAAGTGTTAGCGGAAATTGAAGAACTAGGTGGCGATGCTGTCACCATCAATGCCGACCTGGAAACTTTTGCCGGTGCCCAGTCCGTTGTTGAAAAAGCAATAGCGACTTATGGCCGTGTCGATGCCCTGATCAACAACGTGGGTGGCGCAATCTGGATGAAACCTTTCCAGGAATTTTCTGAACAGGAAATTCTCAAGGAAGTGAACCGTTCATTGTTCCCAACGCTATGGTGCTGCCGCGCAGTATTACCTGAAATGATTAAAAATCAGAAAGGTACCATTGTAAACGTTTCATCTATTGCCACTCGTGGGATTAACCGCGTGCCTTACTCTGCTTCTAAAGGCGGGGTAAATGGTTTAACCGCTGCCCTCGCCTTTGAACATGCCAAAGATGGTATTCGTGTCAATGCAGTGGCTACAGGTGGAACTGAAGCACCTCCTCGTAAAGTACCACGCAATGCCAATCCATTAACCGAATCTGAACAAGCCTGGATGCAAGAAGTAGTTGATCAAACCATTGATCGTACTTTCTTGGGCCGCTACGGCACCATTCAAGAGCAAGTCAATGCCATCGTATTTTTGGCTTCAGATGAATCTTCATATATGACAGGAACCGTGGTCCCTGTAGGTGGTGGCGATCAGGGTTAAACCTGATCTCATCCAAATTCAACAGGATCATTGAAATCTACGCATGGAGGCAATAGCCCAATGGCATCCCTGTTTAAAACTTTAAAAGATGATTGGTCACTTTCAGCAACAGTCGCAGGATTTTTGGCTGTGCTGATTTCCTATTCGGGTCCACTCATCATCTTCTTTCAGGCTGCACAAAAAGCCAATGTTTCCTCCGAGATGATGATCTCCTGGATCTGGGGTATTTCCATCGGTGCGGCAATTGCCGGCATTTTTTTATCGATTAAATACAAAGTGCCGGTGATAACGGCATGGTCTGCACCCGGTACCGCCTTATTGGTAACCCTCTTTCCCGGTTTAAGTTTAAATGAAGCCATAGCAGCCTACATTACGGCTGCTTTAGTGATTTTATTTATTGGCTTAAGTGGCTACTTCGACAAATTACTACACTGGATTCCGCAATCCATTGCTGCCGCGATGATGGCGGGAATTCTGTTTC
>JBLZXS010000073.1:0-15232 GCA_050285325.1 Acinetobacter sp. | reverse complement strand
TTTGCTGCCGGTGACTGTACCACCGTGCCGTACAAGCAGATCATCATTGCCACCGGTGAAGGTGCCAAAGCTTCACTTTCAGCTTTCGATTACATTATCCGTTCCGGGCAATAATGGTTTAATCCAAGTGATTAAACCTGTATAAAATGAACCTGGGCTTATATCTATTCATAAATATAAGCCTTTTTTTTCACTCAATTTTTTTCACCAAACGTTACATTTAATTAACAATTTTCGAGCGTTATTTAAAAGATTTTTCGATTATATTCGCTTTATCCCATCTTTTCTTATGGGTAAAACAATTAGAAGGACAGATGAAAATGAATAAATTACTTGTTGCTTTAGGTCTTGCTGCTACTGTTACTTTAGTTGGTTGTAACAAAGACAAAGCGCCTGAAACAGGTGCAACGACTGGTGAACATTTAGAAGGTGCTGCTAACCAAGCAGGTCATGATATTTCTAATACAGCTTCTGAGGCAGCGAATGACACTGCAACAGCGATGGATAATGCAGCTGATGCCACTGCAGAAGCCGCAAATACTGCTGCTAACCGTGCCGAAAATGCTGCAGAAAATGCCAAAGAAGCTGCAAAAGATGCGACTGCAGCAACTGCCGGTGCTGTAGAAGATGGTGCTGCTCACGTTAAAGAAAAAGCTCAACAATAATTTGATTTGTTAAACAAAAAAGCTCCTGATTTGGAGCTTTTTTGTTTTGAGCAATCTTACTTTTACCTTTAAATTTCTTATAGGGCTGAAGTACCAATAATTTTAAGAGCATGTTTACATGTAATATTCTCATCACAATGAACAACATTATATTCAAAGAACAGGCTGGTTACGTGCCGCAGTATTGGGCGCAAATGATGGGACTATTTAAATCACCAGTCTTATTATAGGTATGGCTGCAAGTGAGGCTTTATCGCAGACCTTACTGGTCACCTGTGTAGCAGGTTTAATTTCAGGCGCAAGTTCTATGGCTGCAGGTGAATATATTTCTGTGAAGTCACAAGTGGACATTGAAAAAGCAGACTTGCATATAGAAGCCCGCGAACTTAAACGTCATCCTGAACATGAACTAAAAGAACTGACTCAAATTTATATTATGCGAGGCTTAAAGCTTGAACTTGCTCATAAAGTGGCCTTACAGCTGACGGCATAGGATGCTTTACAGGTTCATGCTCGATATGAAATTGGCATTCATGCAAATACAGCTGCCAGCCCTTTACAAGCTGGCGGTTCCTCTGCCCTGGCTTTTTCACTCGGTGCATTATTCCCGATGTTCTCAATCTTGATTAGCCCAGAACATTATTTGTCTACAGTGGTAATGATTGTGGGTATTTTATTGTTGGCTGGATTAGGAGCATTATCTGGTCATTTTGCAGGTACATCTAAAGTTAAGGGAAGTTTGCGTGTCACAGTTTGGGGAATTATTGCCATGGCCTTCGCTGCCTGGATTGGCTCGCTTTTTTCATGTGCAACCTGTTTAGTTGATTTGTTTTGCTGATATATAGAATCAGTTATTCTCAATTAAATATCCTATAATCTATCCGTTTTAATCATATTAAGTGTGAAGAATCAATTAAAATATCCTGATTAATTTAGTTAGTTTTTATTCTCCCATGTCTGTTATTGCCGCAAAATCCAATCGATCGAATCTGTCGATTTGGGTTGCTCTTTTTCTATTGCTGATTGGTACGTTGGGTGCCTATCAAGTTGTTGGTCTTAATCAAGCGTTATTATTCCTCGTTGGTGGGGCTTTGGGCATGACCTTGTATCATGCATCCTTTGGTTTTACCTCAAGCTGGCGCGTTTTTATTAAAGAACGTCGTGGTCGTGGCTTACGTGCCCAAATGATCATGCTGGGCCTTGCAGTATTGCTATTCTTTCCTGCTTTAGGTGCAGGCGAGTTATTTGGCAATCCGGTTAAAGGTAATGTCAGCCCTGTTTCCATGTCTGTGATGATTGGTGCTTTTATCTTTGGTATAGGCATGCAATTGGGCGGCGGCTGTGCTTCCGGTACGCTTTACACGGTGGGTGGCGGTAGTGCCCGCATGATTGTGACCCTGATTTTCTTCTGCCTAGGTTCTTTAATTGCCACTACGCATCTAGACTGGTGGTTTAATCTGCCGCATCTTGAACCGATTTCGATTGTTTCAAGCTTGGGTGTTATTCCTGCGCTCATTGTCAGTTTTGTACTGTTCGCTGCGATTGCATTTGCAACCATCTTTTTTGAAAAAAGACGTCATGGTTCACTTGAAGTTGAGCCTATTGCCGAAACTCAAGGTCTTAAACGTTTCTTACGTGGTCCCTGGCCGCTGATTTGGGGAGGCATCATCCTCACCCTGCTCAATTTTGCAACTTTAGCATTAGCGGGTCGTCCTTGGGGCGTGACTTCTGCACTTGCAGTTTGGGCAGCAAAATCAGCCAGTTTTATTGGTGTAGATGTGGCTTCTTGGGCCTACTGGCAACAACCGGGCAATGCCAAAGCTTTGTCTGAATCATTATGGTTTGATATTACCTCAATGATGAACTTCGGCATTATGCTGGGTGCCTTATTGGCGGCAAGCCTTGCCGGTAAATTTGCACCAAACTTGAATATTCCAAAACGTTCATTGGTTGCTGCTGTAGTTGGTGGTTTATTATTAGGCTACGGAGCACGTTTGGCATATGGTTGTAATATTGGTGCTTACTTTAGCGGTATTGCGTCAGGTAGTTTACATGGCTGGTTATGGCTGATTTTCGCCTTTATCGGTAACAGCATTGGCGTCAAACTTCGCCCAATTTTCTTTCCCGGCGAACGTCCACAACCTGAAAAGTTAACCGGTTGTTAAGACCAAGTTTTTAAATACCAAAAAGCCCATCACATGATGGGCTTTTTTATCACTTGTATTTTTAAAATCTAGTTTAAAGTTGCTTTCAAATTACACCCGAAGCCCATTATTTCTTGTGCCTGACGGTATGAGGTATAACGATTTAAAATAAAATCATAAAACTGATCTGCATTTGCAAAACTTTTAGTTAAGTCTTCAGCTTGCATATTAGGTAATTGGACTTGCCCGATTAAATTCAGGTTCTGATTGCCCAAATGATACATCTCGGCAAAATACCCGTTCATCATGTCGCAATAGGCTTGTTTGACCGGTTTTAATGAAGTGCGGCTCACTGCATGCTGATCTAAGGTCTTGAGCTGATTGATATCAAGTACAGATTGATCAGAAAAGGCAATATGATTACTTTTCTTAAAAGCCTGATAATCCAACGATAACTGCTGATTCAAGCCATCAAAGCGCTGTTGCAAACTGGCTATATCCTGAACTTTATATTGTTCAGGACTAATCTGTATTTTGTTTTGCTCTGAAGATGAACATGCGGAAAGAATTAAGCTTGCAATTAAAGTCGCTAGAATTAACGGCTTCATCATAAATTACCTATGTGTCAGCATACTGCGGCATAGTATGCCTGAAATATGTATTCAAATTGACTTTTCATTCATATAGCGCCAATAACGTTTCGGCACATATTGAATATGCAATTTCATATTTTGCCGCGCCTGAATATTCACACTATGGAAATAATCTTTCCACAGCTGATCATAAAGCCACTCTTGCTCATCCAGTTCAATAGTAAAAGATTGACTAAAACCGCTGGCGAGTTTGGCATCCACCTCATGAGCATTCATTTCAATTTGATGCACCTGCTGCAAATCATAATAAATCCCATATTTACGTTTTTCATCATAAATCAGCCAACGCTGATCCTGATAACGGGCTTTAAAATGCCGCTCAATCAAGGGAACAACGTTAAAATCCGGTCGGACGAGACTTAAAAACAAGCCATCCTGACATTTTTTAAACCGTACAAAAGCTTCCATGCGATGCTTTTCACGTCCCACCTGCTTGGTCCACTGGGCTAAAGCCAGCACATCTGGATGTCCATAATTTTCATCGACCTTATATTTATGCTGGAAAATATACAGACAATAGTTAAACAGGTGCTGATAAGCAGTTTGATTTTCAGATAGAAAGGTATAGTAAAAATTGCGCTGACTCTGACTTGAGATTTTTTGCTTTAATCCTTGCCAGACCCGCTGTGCTTGCTCATCATTCGAAGCCACCTGAATAAAATCATCAAACAGCCCATTTTGCGCATGTTCAGCACTGGTGATATTGACCTGAAACTCTTTAAATTGAAATGCGCGGAATACACAGCTTAACAGGCCGGTCATACTGCCATCAAAGCGATAGGTGGCCATCAGAAAGCAAAGCCTAATTGCGGGGAAAGTTGCTGAGTATATTTGGACTGTCCCGACTGTAAAATTTGATTTCGAATCTGACTGGGTAATTGTTCTTTGATAAATTTAGGTGTATCGGCGCAACGAATAAAATGCTGTGCCCGATTATATGCTACACCAATGCGTTTCAGTTGATCGATGTGAATTTTACCGAAACGTCGTGCCTGGACAATTTTTTTAGCAGAACGCACGCCAATACCGGGCACACGCAGAATCATGCGGTAATCCGCGCGGTTCAAATCCACTGGAAACTGCTCCGGATGACGTAAAGCCCAACTCAGCTTGGGATCAACATCCAAATCCAGATTGGGGTGTTTTGCATCGACAAGTTCTGTTGCATCAAAACCATAAAAACGCATTAACCAGTCACTTTGATATAACCGGTTTTCTCTCAGTAAAGGCGGTGCAGAACCAACCGCAGGTAAAGATTTCTCCTGCTCATTGATGGGAATATAGCCGGAGTAATACACCCGTTTCAGTTTAAATTCCTTGTAATGCCGGTCCGCCATTAAAATAATGTCTTGATCGGTTTCACTATGCGCACCCACGACCATTTGTGTGGTTTGCCCTGCCGGTACAAATTGTGGTACGGAACGTATCAGCTTGCGTTCATCTTTAAACTGAATTAAACGGTCGCGCACAATGCCTAAATCTTTTTGCACTTCTGCATGGGTTTTCTCGGGAGCAAATTTTTGTAAGCCGGCCTCAGTCGGCATCTCAAGATTAATACTCATCCGGTCTACATACAGACCCGCTTCGGTAATAATTTCCGGTGATGCTCCGGGAATGGTTTTTAAATGAATATATCCATTAAAATTTTCCTCCAGGCGTAATTTTTTTACCACTTGCAGCATCCGCTCCATGGTGTAATCTGCCGATTTAAAAATACCCGAACTTAAAAACAAGCCTTCAATATAATTGCGACGATAAAAATTTATGGTCAAATCGACCACTTCCTGCACGGTAAAAGCCGCTCGTTTTACATCATTGGAGCGCCGCGATACACAATAAGAACAGTCAAAAATACAGACATTGGAAAACAGAATTTTGAGCAAAGACACACAGCGCCCATCTTCAGTATAGCTGTGACAAATCCCGGAACCGGTATTGCCCACACCTTTATCTTTATTTTTACGGTTACTGCCACTTGACGAACACGACACATCATACTTGGCCGCATCGGCTAAAATTTGCAGTTTTTCACGGATACGTTCAGACATGAGCAAGCCGCATTTGAAAATAGAATGTATTATAAAATTTTAATTTTGCAGCGATGTGTTCACTGATCTTCTGAGCGACAGAGTTTGACGTTTAATTTTTTATTTAAGTGAAGTAAAAAAGTCTTTTTATTTCGTAAGGAAATAACGAATATTATTTGCTTAATTTTCAGGGCTTGGGCAAAGTGATATAGAGGAGAAGGAGCTGAATATGACTTTATTAAAACAACTTGAGATTAAACATCCTATTTTTCTTGCCCCGATGGCAGGTGTTTCTACCCCAAAATTGGCTGCTGAAGTTTCTAATCAAGGCGGTTTGGGTTCGCTTGGTTTAGGTGCCAGTACGGTTGAAGCTGCCCGTCAACAAATTTTAGAAACTCAAGCACTGACTCACCAGCCTTTTCAGGTAAATTTCTTTTGTCATCAAAGTTCAGAATTAGATCACCAAGTTGCAGAACAATGGATTCAATATTTAGCACCGCAATTTGAGAAATATAAGGTCACACCACCGACCGAATTAAAATGTATTTATCCAAGCTTTCTAGATCATGATGATTATTTAAATTTAGTTTTGGAAACCCGGCCCAAAGCAGTGAGTTTTCACTTTGGTATTCCCCACCCTCATCAAATTCAAGCTTTAAAAGCTGCTGGCATTATCACCATGGTTTCAGCGACCAATCTGGCTGAAGCCATGGAAATTGAAGCTGCCGGCATTGATATTATTATTGCTCAGGGTATTGAAGCAGGTGGGCATCGCGGTATTTTTAATGAGACCCTGGATAGTTCAGTAAAAACGTCTGATTTGATTCAACTCTTAAAACAACATTGTCGTCTGCCTATTGTCGCTGCAGGCGGCATTATGAATGGACATCAAGCCCAGTTATTAATGAAGTTAGGTGCAGAAGCAGTTCAGCTGGGCACCGCATTTGTACAATGTAAAAGTTCTAATGCCAATGCAGCCTATCGTAAAGCACTGTTTAGCAAACCGATTACCCAAATTAGCGCCAGTATTTCAGGTCGTCCTGCACGCGGCTTAATTAATTACTGGCATACTCAAATCGACCGACCTGAACGACCAGCTGTAGCCACTTATCCGTATTGCTATGATCTGGGCAAACAACTCAATGCCGCAGCAACAGCACAAGGCGATAATGGTTTTGGTGCCTTCTGGGCAGGTACCAATGTCGCACAGATTCGAGAAATTGAAGCTGCCGATCTGATTAATCAACTGGTTTTAGAGATGATCCAGCACTAACACTCAAAAATCTATTAAAGACTCTATAAAAAAACCTCTCAAAAAGAGAGGTTTTTTAATTTAAAATGCATAAATAACGGATTAACGATGAGCACGTAGCCATGCATCCTTAGCGGCAAATTTTGCTTGTTCCCATTTCAGACGGGATTGTCCTTTACTGCCTTCCCATTGAGTTTGCAGTTCAGGCTCTACCTGTTCAAAATGGGTATCGCTATCAAATAGAGGACGATTTTTATATCCAACTTCATATGCCCCACGATAATCACGATCATAATCTAGATCGTTATGGATGTTACGGGTTTCATGAAAGTAGGGTCTCTCTTGGTGTTGCTCACGCCAATAAGCATCTTCCTCTTCGGGATTCGCTTTTTGTGCTATGTCATTACCCGCAATACCACCAACAATACCCCCGATAAGACCGCCAACCACTGCACCTGGAGGGCCGCCTACCATACCTAACGTAGCCCCTAATGCAGCGCCGCCTAAAGTACCGGCACTGGTCGCAGCCAAATGATCGCCTGCTTCATTCATATCTGGTACACGATGACTGTCGGTCGCTGGCGAATTCAGCTCAGGACGCGCACTATCATCTATGCGTGGACTAGATTTTAATGACTCACTATTTAATGCATCACTCCGTTCCGGAGACAGCTCTGTTGAGGCTGGATTAATATCTGGAACTGGCCGCTTGTTATCCACCATTTTCTTTCTCCTTATATTATCTTCTATAATCTATAGATAAATCAGCTTTATAAGTTGAATAAAATATTTTAAAAGTCAGCTTATTCAGCTGATCAAAATTAGCATAGAGCAAATGTAAGTAAGCTATGTTCTATAACTGTCCCGATTAAGTGATGAGATGTTGTGATCTGTAATTCTTGAATTATTTTTATAAAGGGTTAGCGGGTCATATAAATTCACTACTCTTTTTGATAAAAACTATTGTTCAATAAAAAAGTAGTGAAATATCTTCAGGGAAGAAGTAAAAGCAAAAATTAAAAATTATTTGGTTTCGAGCAAGTTCACCTGTTCGACTTGCACATCACTCATAATTTCACCTTGAGCGAGCAACTGATTGAAATAGTCTTCGACCACATTGAACTGTTCAGCTGTACTTTCAACCTTATACATATTTTGACGAAACTCGTTACTGGAACGTAAACCTTTGGTATACCAGGCAATATGTTTACGGGAAATACGGCAACCTGAATATTCACCATAAAAGTCATACAGTTCAGATAAATGCCCTAACAGCACATCTTTGACTTCCTGAATATTTGGTGCAGCCAGATATTTTCCTGTATCTAAATAGTGAGAAATTTCACGAAAAATCCAGGGACGACCTTGCGCAGCACGTCCAATCATCAAGGCATCTGCGCCAGTATAATCGAGCACATATTTGGCTTTTTCAGGACTGTCGATATCCCCATTGGCAATCACGGGAATATTCAACATCTGTTTGACTTCTTTGATCAAACTATAGCGTGCAGTATTTAAATACATATCTTCACGGGTACGACCATGCAATGCTAAAGCGGCAATACCCGCTTGTTCAGCACGTTTCGCCACGCGCATAATATTTTCATGCCCATTTAAATAACCCAACCGGGTTTTTAAAGTCACTGGTACATCTACAGCTGCCACAACGGTATCTAAAATACGCGCGACCAGATCTTCATCTTTTAATAATGCAGAACCTGCCAATTTATTACAGACTTTTTTGGCTGGGCAACCCATATTAATATCAACAATTTGTGCACCATTCGCGACTTGATAACGTGCCGCTTCGGCAAGATCGAACGGATCAGAACCTGCAATCTGCGCGGATATCGGCGCGAGTTCACCATCAAAATTGGCACGATACAGACTTTTCTTACTCATGCGTAAGGTCTGGTCTGAAGTCATCATTTCACTGACGGCATGCCCTGCACCAAAATATTTACATAACGTCCGGAATGGACGATCCGTAACACCTGCCATGGGAGCAACAATTAAATTATTTGACAGCTGATATGGACCAATATACATATAAATTCATCACTTTTTCGACTGGCATAGTATACTGCATCTGCTGTATTGGCTCATCCTTTTGGAATATGTTTTCATCCTTATGAAAAAAACTGTTTTTATTTCATCTCATTTTAAGTGCTTGAGTGTTCTGGCTTTGTCTCTTAGTTTAGTGGCATGTGGGGATAGTTCTTGGTGGTCAAAAAATAACGAACCGACGCTAGAAGAAGATCAAATCAAGCGTCTTGTCCCGCCACGTGTCAATGATCGTAGCTCATGGGCCAAAGATATTTTCGATATCACTGACCAGTTGGGTATTCCCCCAACCAAAGAAAATATTTGCAGTATTGTGGCCGTGGTAGACCAAGAATCCAACTTTGTTGCTGACCCGAAAGTTCCCGGTTTGGGGGAAAAAGCAGTCAAAGAAGTGCAAGATCGTTTAGATGAAAAGTTTAAAGATAAATTAGGTGATGCGATTGGTGGAACGGTTGCGGGCTATTTTCAACAAGTTTTAAAAAATCAGCCGAGTCCTGAAGATAACTATTTAAGCCAAATGCGTCGGGTAAAAACTGAACGTGAATTGGATGAGTTATATCGTGAAATATTTGCTTATATGTCCAAGCATTATCATGTCAGTGCACTCACTGGTGCAGCAAAACTGGTTGGACAGGACATTGGTGAAAAATTAAATCCGATTACTACTTTGGGTTCAATGCAAGTACATATCGGTTATGCCAAAGATCACAAGCGTCAAGGCGGCAATATTGCCGAATTGCGTACCGACTTATATAGTCAATATGGCGGCCTGTATTACGGTATCCATCGTTTAATGATGTACCCTGCCGATTACGACAAAGCCATTTATCGTTTTGCAGATTATAACTCTGGTATGTATTCAAGTCGCAATGCTGCCTTTCAAAGCATGCTCAATGATTTAACGGCCGCTGAGCTAGACTTGGATGGCGATTTATTGCTTTACACCAAAGAAGGTTCCATTCGTTCTGCAGGCAGCCAGTCCGAACGCGAACTAATTAGTGTATTTGCAGCCAATAATATTTTGGTTACGCCCCGTCAGATTCGTTCGGACCTGAAAAAAGAAAAAGAGAAAGATTTCGAAGATACAGCGACTTATCGTGCTGTAGCCAAGCTCTACCAAGAAAAAACAGGCAAAGATCCCATTTATGCTATCATGCCTGAAGTAGTCATTTCTGGACCAAAATTAAGCCGTGACTATAATACCAACTGGTTTGCAACACGCGTAAATGGAAGATATCAAACATGTATGCAACGAGCAAAAAGAATAAAAATTTAGCGCTCTTTGACTTTGATGGCACCCTGTGTAAAAAAGACAGTTTCACAGGGTTTATCTTCTATGCTTTATCCAAACGCCATATTGTTAAACAAGGCATTAAAATTCTCCCGTGGATTCAAGCCTATTATTTAAATGCCTACCCTGCGCATGCCATGCGTTCTAAATTGTTTCGCGCCATGTTTAGCAATGCAAATGCTCCTGATTTACAGCACATTGCTCAGAAATACGCGGCCAGTTTAATCCCCCAGTTAAATCTTCCCTTGCTTAAACAACTTAAACAGCATCAAGCTTTAGGGGATGATGTGGTACTTGTTTCCGCATCAGTTGATGTCTATCTTCAGCATGTCTGTAACTTATTAAAAATTGATTTGATTTGCACCCAGACTGAGCAGCTCAATAATAGTTATACTGGCCAATACACGACTCCAGACTGTAGTTCGGAACAAAAAAAGCTAAGAATTTTAGAGAGGTATCCTTTAGAGCATTATTCTGTGATTTACGCCTATGGCAATAGTGTTGAAGACAATGAAATGCTTGCACTTGCTGATTATGCCTATATGGTGGGTGTAAATAAAACGATTCCTCAGTTACCGACAGATATTCAAATTGCAATTTAAGGGCTACATTTTTCAGCCGAATTTTATTAATTAAATTATAAAAAACATTGTTAAAATCCGATATCAAGTAAAATTAAATATATGTTTTATTGAAATAAAATTTATATTAATAATAAAAAAAATGATATATTCATATTTATAGCTACATAATAATTATTACAAGGATATGGTTTGATGAATTTGTTTAGTCCACCAAAGTTGGTAAAAGGTATCTATATTCGTATGGGAGAAAATCCATTTGTGTTGTTATCTTTGTTTTCTTGCAGTGCGAAAAGACAAAACTGGAATCATCAAGAAATTGAAAATGTCATAAATAAAGCTAAAAAAGGAAATTACATAAATCTAATCAAAACACTTAGAGCGTATATCCCCCATTAAAAAACCACTTCTAATGAAGTGGTTTTTTAATATAAGTAAATTACTTTTTGAATGGAAAAGCATATTTAGCAATACGTTTGATCACGCTGCCATACTGCTTGATAAGGCTGGCATTATTATAATTTAAGCCATATTTTTCACATACCGCTTGCACTTTCGGCGCCATTTTACGATAACGACGTGCTGGAACATCAGGATATAAATGATGTTCGATTTGATGACTTAAATGTCCGGTTAAAATATGAAAAGCTTCTGAACCGGTTAAATTCGATGAACCACGGATCTGACGCATATACCAATGTCCGCGACTTTCATTTTGAAGCACAGATTTCGGGAAGACTTCCACATCTTTAGTGAAGTGACCACAGAAAATAATACTGAAGGTCCAAATATTACGCATACCATTCGCCACCAAGTTACCAGCTAAAACAGGTAAAGCCGCTGGGCCTGCAATGAGTGGAAAAAACACATAATCTTTAAACAATTGTTTAGTAATTTTGCGCTGCATCGGACGCCATTCTTGTTTCAATTGTTCTTTTGTTTTGCGCCCTTTCAAGACTTTACCAATTTCAAGATTTTGAATGGCTACGCCCCATTGGAACAACAGGCAAAATGGAATCGCATAAATCGGTTGTAAAAGATAGCCGGGTTTCCAACGCTGTTCAGGAAAAAGTCGAAGCAATCCATAACCGATATCATCATCCATACCTTTAATATTAGTATAAGTATGATGCTTATAGTTATGAGTTTGACGCCAGTTATCTGCTGTACCAACAATATCCCACTCATAAGAGGGACCATGGAATTTTGGATCATTCATCCAGTCATATTGACCATGCATGACATTATGACCAAGTTCCATGTTTTCCATAATTTTGGCAAAACCAAGCAGTCCCGTCCCTAAAATCCAGGCTGGCGGGAACCACCCTGCAAACAAACAGGCACGACCTGCAATGGAAGCATAACGAATGGTTGAATAAACACGACGAATATATTTCGCGTCTTTTTCACCAATATCATCTAACACTTCTTGTTTAATGGCATCTAACTCACGTGCTAGCGCATCTAGTTGTGATTGAGTAAGCTCACCATTTTTAGGATTTTTAAAATATTCTATTTTAACAGGCATATTCATGATGTTTGACTCACTTATAAATCAATAACAAGATCAGACTGAGCTGAATTGACACAAATTTTTAACAAATTACCAGGTTCTGAATTTTGTCCGCCATTCACCAAATTCTTGGTTGAACCTTCAACTTTATTGCAGACACATTTATTACAGATTCCCATACGGCAACCATAAGTAGGTTTAACATTCTGCTGTTCTAGACTGGCTAAAATCGACTGGCCTTTTGGAATAGCCAATACTTTTTTCGATTTCAGCAAGGTCACATTGACAAAGCCAGTTTCAGAACTTTCTACCGGCGTCATGCTAAAAGCCTCACTCTTGAAACTTTGCGCCTGACTAAACAACTGTTCAGCCTGTGCGACAAATCCGGATGGACCACACGCATAAACCACACTATTTTCGATGTTTTCAATCAATGCAGCATGCTCGGGGTTTAAACGCTCACCGGCATCGGCTTCTTGGGTATAAAAAACCTGAAATGAAAAATTTGGATATCGTTCAGCAAGTTGCTCAAAACGTGATTTAAAAGCAGCATCGGCATATTCTCTAACCCAATACATCAACTGGATTGGCGCTTGAGACATTCGATCTGTTTTAGAGAGCGATTTGAGTAAACTTAACATTGGGGTAATCCCACTGCCCGCAGCCAGCAATACCATCGGTTGAATCTGTTCAGGTAACAGCATGTCGCCATAGGGCTGACCAAACTCCAATACATCACCTACTTTCGATTGCTCAACTAACCAAGAACTGACTTTACCCTGGTCGACTTTTTTCACCGTCAATAAAACATGCTGTGAATCAAGTTGAGTCAAACTATAGCTACGTTCATAGCGTATACCGTTGACTTCTACAAAGATCGGATGATGCTGCCCGGCTTGTCCAACCTTAAAATGACGATTGAACTGAATGGTTAAGCTCACCATATTTTGAGCAGAATTTTCTTTTTGAACAATTTTCCCCAATGCCTGGTTAAATGACCAAAGCGAGTTAATTTTTTGCAGCCAAAAATTTGCGACATGCTGATCAATAACACTTTCAGCAAGTGAATCTAGGGGAGATTTAGTTTTTTCTAAAACATGCATAGTAAGCACCACGCGATTGAACTTTAATTATTATACACATGTATATATATTTGTATATATATTATCGGTGTTTCTATTTGTTTCCCAAGCGGCACAGCAACAGCTATAATGTTTTGGTGTCTCTAATGCCTTGAAAAATATGAACCAGTCTTCAATCAAAAAAAATGTTGATGCTACAATTGATGCACATAGTCTGACTCATGAGCCTGTGATCGTCCGCACCGTCGGCCGAAAAGCAACAATTACCAAAGAAGAACTGTTTCAGGCTGCACTTAATTTAATTGGTCCGCAAAAAAGTATTGCATCCTTAAGCCTGCGTGAAGTTGCCCGTGAAGCGGGTATTGCTCCGAATAGTTTTTATCGCCATTTTAGAGATATAGATGAGCTGGCAATTGAATTGATTGATCGTTCAGGCAATGTATTACGTCAAATTTTGCATCAGGCACGCCTAAAAGCTTCTAAACAAAGCAGTATTATTCGCAGTTCAGTAGAGGTTTTTATTGAGCAATTAGATGCAGATGAAGGAAATTTAAGCCTTCTACTTCGTGAAGCCTATACCGGTTCTATTTCATATAAGTTAGCGGTTGAACGGCAGTTAAATTATTTTCAACAAGAATTACAAGAAGATTTAATTCGTTTGGAACGTTTGAACCATAGCAGATTGTCTCATCCGGACTTGGTAGCAAAGGCCATTACGCAACTGGTGTTTAATATGGGTGCCAAAGTTATTGATATGCCGACGGCTAACCGTAAAGAAATTGCTGAACAAACCATGATTATGATTCGCATGATTTTAGAAGGTTCACGTCATCTGGATGAAGCGCAAATTCGCTAATAGCCCAATATTTGAGGACTCAATCCTAATGGATTGAATCCTTCAATAGTTTTAAATGACTCTCTGCTCAGCAATAATGTGTTTAACCTGTTCAGCAGTTTTTTCAGGCTGCTCCAAAGGAAACATATGCCCGCCTTCTACTACACTAAACTCAATTCCATAGGTTTTTTGCATTCCTTGCGGAAACCCTTGCTTGTAAAATGGACTATTCTGTGCACTTATTAAATGTACAGGTACAGCCGGTGCTTTCCTGGGTGTACGCCACCACCATGCAGGCACCGTTCTAAAAATCTGTGCTTCAATACTTTTGGGTACAGCCAACGTTAAGCCACCGCGTTTGGGATCTTCTTCCAGACCACAGGCTAAAAAATCCTGAAAACAGTTTTCATCAAAATACTTAAATAACTGATTATGCCGCATTGAGGCATAGGCTTGCGCATAGTTCTCCCAGTGATCTGTACGTTTCAGGGTAATTCCTGCCGGTGTAAACTGGTCGATTGCCTTAAGTTTTAATTTTTTTGCCATCTCGAATATTGGTGACTTTGAACCAATCACAAAAGGCGGATCCATGATGACCAATTGTGAAAATAAATCAGGACGTTTATAAGCAGCCATTAATGTGACCAGTGAACCAAAGGAATGTCCAAGACCAATTACCTTTCTAGCAGAAAATTGCTGTTCGATATCATCAATAACTTGATCGACCAAATAACGCCAGTCATGAGTAATGGGGTATTGAGGATTCATTCCGATCATCGGAATGGCCTTTAAATCGAACTCCTTTTTAAAGTAAGTAAAAAACTTTTGATAACTTTGTGCCGGAATTCCATTGGCATGGGTAAAATGAATCGCGGTCTTTTTAAATGATGAATCCTTCACAACTCTGCTCTTCCTTGATTAAACGTCTTGATCCGCTCGTTTACAGCTTAAGCAAAAGTCTGCTTGAATCAAATCACTAACCTGAGAATAAGCTGACTCCAAAGTCAGTCTTTCTTTCAATATCGAATAATTTTTATAAAAAATTCTGAACAATTTACCCTTATTTTTCTAATACAACCAAAGCCTGATTGGCTAGAAAAATTGCACCACAAGTCGTTTTATCAC
>JBLZXS010000072.1:0-6820 GCA_050285325.1 Acinetobacter sp. | reverse complement strand
TGATGAACCCACCAGTGAACCTGCAACGATCAACATATTATTTTCTAAAGTGAAACCAATACCTGCTGCTGCCCAACCCGAGAACGAGTTCAAAAGCGATACCACAACTGGCATGTCACCGCCACCGACCGGTGCAATCCATACCCAACCAAAGGCAAGTGCCAAAGCAGTCATTGCCCAGAATGCGGTCATGTTACCGGTTGAGAAGAACACGAAACCTGACCCTAACATCGCCAAGAAAATAAGCGCTTGTACCGGTTTAACCCATGCACCAGAAATGGTTTTTGCCCATTTTTTCGCAGCCAATTTACCGTAGGCAAATACAGAGGCAGTGAAGGTAATTGCACCCACAAAACAGCCCACAAACAATTCAAATAAATGAACTTTGCTCATGTGTGCATGCTGAACACCTGCAGCAGTCAAAGCTGCTTCATTTTGTGTAAATAATGCAATTAACTGGTTGTTATGCAGAATGGCAGCAATTGCAATTAAAACGGCCGCCAAACCCACCAAGGAGTGCATCAGTGCAACAGTTTCAGGCATCTGCGTCATCGGAACAGTACGTGCACGTGCAATACCCACTACACCACCGAGTACCATTGCACCGACAATCATCCAAACTACAGGATGTTCAGCAACAAAAAATGTCGTGATCACAGCAATCGCCATGGCGATCATGCCGTAACGGTTACCTTGAATAGCAGTCTTAGGACCAGACAAACCACGAAGCGTTAAGATAAAAAGAACGGCGCCTACCAAGTAGAACCAATCCGCATAGTCTCGAATAAATTCCATTTATGAACCCTCTTTTTTCTTTTGCTTCGGCTTGAACATTTCAAGCATACGGGCAGTTACTGCAAAGCCACCGAAAATGTTGATACTTGCTAAGAACACTGCCACTGCACCCAAAATGCTCACGATGTTGACGCTTTGGAAAGCCACGTTTGCGTCTACACCAATCACCGGCAAGCCCACAGTTTGGATCATCGCACCGACCACAATAATGGAAGACAGTGCATTGGTTACAGCCATAAGCGGTGTGTGTAAAGCGGGTGTTACGCCCCAAACCACGTAGTAACCTACGAAGATGGCAAGGACGAAAATTGTAATCGTTTCAACCATGATCTATCTCCTTAACCACGCTTTAACAGCACTTGGCCGCCATGAGCGACGAGTAGCGCTTTTTGAATTTCTTCTTCTGGATTAATGACAAATTTCTTGTCTTGATCAAAAAGAGTTTCCAGGAAATTGAAAACATTACGTGCATACAACGCCGAAGCTTCAGTCGCAACGGTTGCCGGGATATTCGGAATACCTAAAATGGTCACGCCATTATCGGTCACGACATTTTCGCCACATTTGGAGCCTTCGACGTTACCGCCTGATTCAACCGCCATATCGAGGATGATTGAACCTGGTTTCATTTTGGCAACCGTTTCAGCACGAATTAAACGTGGTGCATCACGGCCTGGTAACAGTGCAGTGGTAATCACGATGTCTGCATTGGAAACCGCTTTATCTACAATCGCTGCCTGGTCTTTGATGTATTGCTCACCCGGCATCCATCCATAACCGTTTTTAGCAGCATCGGCAGCTTTTTGTTTTTCTTCTTCAGACATTGGTACGTCTAACCATTTACCGCCTAAAGACTCAACCTGATCGCGAGCTGTCGGACGTAAATCGGTTGCTTCAACTACAGCGCCTAAACGTTTTGCCGTTGCAATTGCTTGTAAACCTGCAACGCCAACGCCCATAATCACCACACGGGCAGGTTTTACCGTTCCAGCAGCAGTCATCAGCATGGGGAACATGCGCTGGTATTCAGCAGCCGCCAAAAGTACCGATTTATAACCGGCCAAGTTGGCTTGAGATGACAACACGTCCATGTTTTGTGCGCGGGAAAGTGTACGGGGTAAAAGCTCTAAAGCAAATGCAGACACCTGCGCGGATGCAAATTGGTCAAGTTCAGTATTGCGGTACGGATCAAACATCGCAATAACTGCGGTGTTTGGAGCAAGTTTTTGAATTTCTTCACCTTTAGGCGCGCGAACTTTCAAAATAATCTGACTGCCGGTATAGGCATCATCCGTAATTTTAGCGCCGACTTGTTCATATGCACTGTCAATATAAGCGGCTTTCACACCCGCTTTACGTTCAATGACCACTGTATGACCAGCACTGATCAACTTCTTTACTGTTTCTGGCGTTGCTGCCACACGACTTTCACCGATAACAGTTTCGGTTGGGATTCCGATCTGCATGAGCGTTCCTCAAGCTAATTTTTCTTAAGTAAACATCGCGATTCGCAATGTTTCCCCTCAGGATGCGTTTTTGTTGAATTTTTGGATTCTAATTGAACTGTTTTAAATTACCACCCACTATTTATTTAATAAATACCCATATTTTGAACTGATAATTCATAAAAATAATTACACCATAGAGCATTTATTGTTTTGTTTATAATTAAAATTACTTTTACCGACTGAATTGCCATTGCAATACTTTCCTTATTCTTATATTTAAACGCAGGTCATGATTTTTTAAACTGGCTTAAAAAAATGTGCATTGATCATTCTGACAATAAGAACTTTTATGACCAAGATAACTTGAACTTAAAGATGTTCTAATTGAGCGCTAAAATAGCGCATTTCGCTTCTAATTTTGATGAGATTGACTTAAGTGACATAATCAACAAAGAAATTTGGCTATAAATACAGCTACATTTTCAAGAACATTTAAAAAATCAGTCATAAATTCATTACTTCCCTATTTTTATTTTTCACAATGGCGATTGTTATTTTTTATAGCCCAACTTTATTCGCCATAAGTCTAATAAGGTCAAAAAAATAATTAAACTTTTTTCTTTGATCATTTCGCTTGATGATGATTTAAGCAGATATTAGCTGTTAGAATTTTTTACGCACCATTTCAGGGCAAACATTAAGAATTTTTCCTCAATCTCTTTATCTTCACTGATTAAAATCATTAAATTTTAGCACCTGCCCTGCCTTTCCCTCATTAAATTGATTCAATTCATTTGATATTTGCAGAATAATTTCCTATTCACCGGGTTTAGCTTTCATTTCACTATTACTTTAATGCCCTAAAATATAATTCAATAAAGAGATTCATTCCGAATTGGAATCTTAGCCATCATATTTTTGCATTTCACCTTGCCCAGCAAAAACTTTATAATTCATATTTCTGCACATACTCTTACAGATCCAAAGCACCTTCCAAGTAGGTAAAATGAAACCGAGTCTAACCAGAACACAATTAGGTTCATTATTCGCTGTTTGTGCTGCTTTTTTATTTAGCACCAAAGCTATTTTTATTAAACAAGCCTATGCCCTCTCCCCGCTGGTTGATGGCACGGTTCTCATGGCTCTAAGAATGGCCAGTGCCCTGCCTTTCTTTCTGCTGATTTGTTGGTTAAATCGACATCAAAATAAAAACATTAACAGTAAAGACTGGGCAATTCTGATCCTTGCGGGCTTAGTCGGTTATTACCTGGCAAGCTGGCTGGATTTTGTTGGCCTGATGTATATCAGTGCCTCACTGGAACGGATTATTTTATTTTTATATCCCACAATGACGGTTCTGGCTTCAAGCCTCATCTATAAACAGCGTTTAAGTTTTAAAAGTCTTTTTGCGATTTTGCTCAGCTATGGTGGGACAGTCATCGTGATGCTCCAAGAACAAAGCAATGTTCCACATCAAAGTAATTTCTGGTTGGGTGCAAGCTTTGTCTTTGCCAGTGCTGTGGCATTTGCAAGCTATCTCTTATTGACACCACGTCTGATTCAAAAATTTGGTTCATGGAACTTTACCGGTTTGGCACTAAGCATTGCCTGTATCGGCACACTGACCCATTATCTGATTGCCATTCCCAACCCGATTGGTTTATTGGTGCAATTACCCAGTTCTGTGATCTGGTATGGGATTGGACTGGGTTTTCTGGTCACGGTTTTACCTACCGTCATGTTGATGCAGAGTATTGAACGTTTAGGTGCTTCACAATCTGCCATGATTGCCTCCATCGGTCCCATTCTGACCATTATTTTGGCCACCCTGTTCTTGGGTGAGAAAATGAATACGATTCAGTGGTTCGGCTGTGGTTTGAATATTGTTGGCGTGATGATGATTACGTTGTCGAAAAAGAAACTCGCACATTAAGCTTATTCATTCAATTGCTGTTGATATGGTCATTTGACGAATTTTAATCAAATAAATACAGCATCCTAAAAGTATTCATCTTAAATTCAGGAAATTAAGAGCATGGGAAATATCCCTCTTTACCTTTTTGTCGGCTAATTCCTGTCTCAGGTCTTGCTATAATGGGTCGGCTCATTGAAATGGAGCAACCGCAAACCGTCGGTAAAACATTAAGCAAAGGATTTTTATGAACACTTCTCTCGACATTAGCCAAGATAAATCTTTGCTATGGTTGATGGCTATTGCTTGTGGTTTATGTGCGGGGGCAAATTATTATTGTCAGCCTTTAATCCATTCAATCCAGCAATATTTTCATGTCCCGGAATCCCAAGTTGCTTTAACCGTTACCTTTGCTCAAGTGTCCTATGCGCTAGGTTTGCTATTTATTGTGCCCGTGGGCGACATTGTCAATAAAACCAAATTCATTCCGCTGTTAATGTTTTTGGCAGCAATTGGACTATTCATTTGTGCTTTCGCGGTCAATTTACCGATGCTTTGGCTGGGAACGATTATTACCGGATTATTTTCAGTTGCCGCGCAAGTGCTGATCCCCTTTGCAACTATGGCGGTGAAACCTGAGAAAACCGGTGAAGTAGTGGGCTTTCTGATGAGCGGGTTGCTAGTCGGTTTACTGCTTTCCACCAGTCTTGCAGGCTTACTTTCAAATCTGTTCAACTGGAAACTGATCTATGCGGTCAGTGGAGTATTAATGCTGATTTTGGCTTTTTTACTCAAAGCCAAATTGCCCAACCTTGCAATCTTAAAAATGAGTTATGCCCATATTTTTAAATCTATGGCTGTACTGCTTAAACAGGAACCGCGTTTAGGGTTTCGTGCGTTGGTGGGTGGCTTTGCTTTTGCGGCGATGAGTATTCTGTTTTCCACCATTGCCCTTTTACTGACCTCTTCGCCGTTTAATCTCACTGATATCTGGATTGGTGTCGTAACTTTAATTGCGGTGTTTGGAGCATTATCCACAGCTAAAATTGGTAAAATTGCCGATCAGGGACATACCACATCCCTAACCTGGATTGGGCTTTTAGTGCTCATGATCAGTTGGCTGTTTTTGTATTTCGGTGGACAGTCTTTATTCAGTTATGTCATCGGTTACGGCGTGATTAGTTTGGGTTTAACCATTGTCCATACCAGCAACCAAAATATTATTTTCCGCTTACGACCCGATGCAAAATCACGTATTAACGCGATTTATATGACTGCCTACTTTATTGGTGGAGCGTGTGGTTCTGCGCTTGGGGTTTATTCATGGCAGCATGGTGGCTGGACGATGACCTGTATTACCGGACTCAGTCTGGTGATCTGTTCAGCCGTGTTTGCTTTACTTGATACGCGTTATCACGCTACACAGCAGACTCGCTAATCATATAAAGCCTGTAATTTAAGAGGCTTTTCATTTCATTTTGGATGCAAGCTTTTAATTATGAAACCTGCACCACTGGATAGAACGGCTTACCCAAATCCAGTGTTTGTGCATTTTCCAGAAGAACCAATATAAACATCGGCAACAGTGCAGCCAAAATAGTACACGCATCTTGCAGCTGTTTACGGTTCACAGAACTGTTATACGTCGCGCCCCCATGAATCATCTGATTGCGTAAGGTATAAAGACGATTAAAAATCACGAATAAAATATCGACCGAAGCTTTTTCCTGTAATGCTTTATGCACCTTTTTCTTTTCCTGATCAAAATCTTCTTTCCACGTCACCTGACTAATTTTTTGATTTTGAAAATCCCAGAATCCTTGATACACATAGGGATTCTCTAATAGCAGCCGAATCGGCTGGCTAAATTTATCCCAAAGAATATTATAAATTTTAGATTCCTGATCTTTTTGGCAGATCAGGTACAGGAACTGGCGTAAGGATTGTTTGTCCTGCGTGATGGCGCTATCTTGTGCATAAATGGCATTAAAAGAGATCCAAAGACTCATAAATTTAAGGTCAAGATCGCTATCGAGTTCAACTGATTTTTTTAACCAGCTTAAACCACGATGAATTCTGAGATTAAAATAATCAGAATGTTCAGCCTTTTTACTTTTAAAGATCTCTTCTAAAAGCATCATTTTGAATTCTCATACTTTATTCTTCTCTTCATTAAACATACTCAATTTTATAATATTTACAATATAAAGAATTGCTTATACAGTCATTTTTTATCCAATAATCAACAACCTAAAATATTGATTATTTTTAGTTCCCGCTCCCGTGTTGTTGCTTTGATCAGAAAGCACGTATAATCCGCGCTTCGGTTTTTCTTCGTTACAGGTTCATGCCATGACTGCTCTCCAATCTTTACAGCCTCGCATTTCGGTCGCGCCGATGATGGACTAGACAACATTTCAAAATTTATTCTTATTATCAGTGGTTTAATTCAATAATAAAAAGCACGGTGCAAATACGGTGCAAAATAACTATCGGTCCTATTATTGATAGGACTCTACTATCTTGCTCACATTTAAAATGTGTCCAAGTTAATTCCAGATTTCAAATCGCAAATTCACCCTATCAGATCTGAAATCGCAAAGGGTCGCATTCTAAATGCTACCCTCACGAATGAAGGTACCAGTGAATTTTAAATCAAATACAG
>JBLZXS010000071.1:0-4391 GCA_050285325.1 Acinetobacter sp. | reverse complement strand
TCAAACTGGTTGCTGATTTGATGGGTCATCCATGCCTGATTCGATATATGCATCGTCTATATTTCCTGCTTGTTGTTCTGGGCTTTTCATTCCAGTATAGAGAAAAAATAGCCACGGGATGTTCGGCTTTGTTTGATCAAGAGTTTTATGAAAAATCCAGACATTCAAGTACGGCGTAAGCCACGTCAGTCCAGAGCCAAGCTGACTCAGGAAGCCTTGCAGGACAGTTTTGTTCGGCTTTTGCATGAGCGTGCTGCACATGAGATTACCATCCGTGAGATTACCGATTTGGCCGGTGTAGGCTTGGGCACGTTTTATGAATATTTTTCTAAAAAGGAAGATTTGATTGCGCTGACCATTCATAGGCATGTCAAAAACAATGCCGAGGACTTAAAAACTTATGCACAAAGCCTGATCAAGTTATCCACAAATTTAAGTTTGCAGGATTATTTAAAGCAGGTGATTCATTATCAGCTTGAGCAGATTCAGGCACAGCAGTTTTTATGGGCGCAGACCTTTTTACTGGAACGGCAGATTTCCAATATTGAGAGTTATCGTAAAAGTTATGAGATGATGGTGCAGATGTGGCAAAGCATTTTCGCGCCTTTTATTGAAAATACTGAACAGCTCAAGCGGATGAGTTTAAATGTGCAACGCGTCTGCTATGGCTTTGTGTCGCAGACGTTGTTGGTAGAGCCCGAATTTGAGGAGTGGAATGAGCTGAAGGGAGATATTATTCCAACTTTGGTCAACTTAATTTTTAATAAAAATGTCCTTTTTTGATTGGCAAAACATATCAAAGCCGCTCACAAAAAAGCCAACTTGTTTCCAAACCGGCTTTTTGCATTTTTTTTGCTCAGATTAAAAATCTTAAGTATTTGATATTTAATTTAATATACAAATGTACTTCGTATAACGCCCATTATGTTAAATAAGTGATTTCATAAATTAAAGATTTGGAAATCGAATCTTTGTTTCAGCCTGTCTAATTTCATTACTAGTAAAAGAAATAGTTGTTCCTAATGAGTAAGCATAGATCCCTTGGATAGAATCATTAGATGATTCATATGAAATATAAAATCCATTATCAACTCGATCTATCCACTCAAAATTATTTTTATGTTTTTCAAAAAGATAATCACTTAATTTCTTTTTTACTTCTACATCATCTATATCAATTTCATAAGCAATAGAATGAAGTTTACCTTGCCACTCTTGAAGAGAAATAAATCCTACTGGTGTTTTTAATCTGTACCAGTTTGATTCTTTAATGAAATTTACTCCTGAGGTCTTTGGTTCTAAGCTGAAGTTAGTTTGAATATCTGAAAAATTAGAACCAATTTCAAATATAAAGGGCTCTAGTACCTTATTTGCGTTCAATGTATTGGTCTCTGCATGTGATAAATTATTGATAGAAGTTGAAACTAAAGCGACAACTAGCATTAAAGCTTTGAACATAATTAATTTTTAAAATTAAGATTCCCTAAAATTAACATAATACACGTTATACGAAATGCAATATAAGTTAAATAATATCAATGTCTTAAAATCTGTAAAAAAGCTGAGTAGCTAAAAATTCAGATTTTACATGACATTTCAACGTTTCATTAAAAAACCGCCCTTTCGAGCGGTTTTTTTACATCTCAATGCAAATTATTTCTTCACATCAAAACGGTCTGCATTCATCACTTTCGTCCAAGCGGCAACAAAGTCTTTCACAAATTTTTCTTTGTTGTCATCTTGCGCATACACTTCTGCATATGAACGAAGAATCGAATTAGAACCGAATACCAAGTCCACACGCGTTGCAGTCCATTTAGCTGCACCCGTTGCACGGTCTACAATCTGGTAGCGGTTCTTGCTCACTGGTTTCCAGTTGTACTTCATGTCAGTCAGGTTCACAAAGAAGTCGTTGCTTAATACGCCTTCTCGGTCTGTGAACACGCCTTCTTTCGCGCCCGCATAGTTAGTACCGAGTACACGCATACCACCAACAAGTACAGTCATTTCAGGTGCAGTTAAACCTAGCAATTGTGCGCGGTCTAACAACATATCTTCAGGCTGTACCACATAGTCGTCTTTCAACCAGTTACGGAAACCGTCGTGTTTCGGCAACAAGTCTTCAAATGAATAAGCATCGGTTTGCTCTTGAGTAGCATCTCCACGTCCTGGAAGGAATGGAGCTTTAATGTCCACACCCGCAGCCTGCGCTGCTTTTTCAACCGCAGCCGTACCGCCAAGTACGATCAAGTCTGCAATGCTGACTTTCTTATCAAGACCTGCCTGGATCTCTTCAAGTTTCGCCACCACTTTAGCTAGGCGTTCAGGTTCGTTACCGACCCAGTCTTTTTGTGGTGCTAAGCGGATACGCGCGCCATTTGCACCACCACGATAGTCCGAACCACGGAAAGTACGTGCACTGTCCCAAGCGGTATTGATCAACTCGGCAGAAGTTAAACCGCTGTTTAACAATTTCGCTTTGAGTTCATCAATTTCAGTTTCAGACAAAATGTAGTTCACAGATGGAACTGGATCTTGCCAGATTAAATCCTCAGCAGGTACGTCCGCACCGAGATAACGGGATTTTGGCCCCATGTCACGATGCGTCAGCTTGTACCATGCACGGGCAAACACTTCCGAGAAATACGCAGGATCTTTATAGAAGCGCTCAGAAATTTTGCGGTATTCCGGATCGACCTTCAGTGCCATATCGGCATCTGTCATCATCGGGTTACGGCGTACATTCGGGTTGTGCGCATCAACAGGCTTGTCTTCCTCTTTGATGTTGGTCGGTTCCCATTGGTTCGCACCGGCCGGACTCTTTGTTAGCGCCCAGTCGTACGTAAACAAGAGATGGAAAAACTCATTGTCCCATTGAGTTGGATGGGTGGTCCAGGCACCTTCCAAACCACTGACCATGGTGTTACCGGCATTACCGGTACCTTCAGGGTTATGCCAGCCTAGACCCTGGAATTCGACATCCGCATCTTCCACGTCTTTACCCAGTAACTCAGCTTTACCATTACCGTGCGCTTTACCTACAGTATGACCACCTGCCGTCAAGGCAACGGTTTCTTCATCATTCATCCCCATACGGTCAAAAGTGACACGCATGTCTTTGGCGGTACGTAATGGATCAGGTTTGCCGTCTACACCTTCAGGATTCACATAGATCAAGCCCATTTGCACTGCCGCAAGTGGATTATCTAGGGTTGAACGATCTTCGTCATTTTCATAACGGTTTTCAGTCGGTGCAAGCCATTCACGCTCTTCACCCCAGTAAATGTCTTTTTCAGGGTGCCAGATGTCTTGACGGCCGCCACCGAAACCGAAGGTTTTCAAGCCCGCTTCTTCATAGGCCACAGTACCTGCGAGTACAATCAAATCGCCCCATGAAATTTTATTGCCGTATTTACGTTTAACCGGCCAAAGTAAGCGACGGCCTTTATCGGTGTTAACGTTATCTGGCCAGCTGTTCAATGGTGCAAAACGCTGGTTACCTGTGTTCGCACCACCACGACCATCTTGCTTGCGGTAAGAACCCGCCAAATGCCATGCGGTACGTACGAACATACCAATATAACTGCCCCAGTCTGAAGGCCACCAGTCTTGGCTGCTGTTAATCAACTCACGGAGATCTTGTTTTACTGCTTCTAAATCCAGTGAATTAAATGCCTTGGCATAATCAAAGTCTGGATCCATTGGATTAGTTTTTTTATCGTGTTGGGAAAGAATGTCGAGATTTAGAGCGTTGGGCCACCAGTTCGTATTCGAATCAGTCGCATTGCTATGTCCGCCCTGTTGGTGGAATGGGCATTTTCCTGTAGCTTCTGTCATGTCTAAACTCCAAATTAATCATAAAATGACTAGTGTCATGAACCGTTTAAAAAACTTCTAACTCATGATCAAAATAACTGTTTTTTATGACAATTTAAAGCGGCTTTTATGAATAGCAACCATCGAAAATGCCTATCTAAGCTATGCATGGGCATAGATGAATGCACCTCGAACCAGATCAATTAAAAGTTTAAAAACTGTATTTTCAATCCATGAAAAAAGAAGCATGCTTTGACTTTTTGAATGATATTTTTTATCAGAAAGAATTTGCTATAGTGAGGTTAAAACAAGCAAGAATAAATCCGGTCATGACCCATCACATCGCCACAATCATTCAAAAACATGACATTATTTTATTTGATGCCGTCTGTGTAATTTGTAATAGCTGGGCAAAATTTCTGATCAAATATGATCAACACTCAAAATTCAAACTGGTTTCCGCACAATCCGCTTTGGGTGAACAGATTCTGCACTATTACGGCATGTCCACCACGCACTACACCACCATGGTGGTGATTCTGAATGGACAGCGCTATACCGAATCGACCGCTTTA
>JBLZXS010000070.1:0-6024 GCA_050285325.1 Acinetobacter sp. | reverse complement strand
TGGATGATGCCACCATTCAAACAGCGCAAAAGAAATTTAAGCAAATGGATTCGGTGGGTCAACGTCGCATGGCTGAACTGCACAATGGCGACCGCAGCAAACTTGAAGTTTCTCCAAACCTTTGGGCAGGGGTCGGTCTGGTTCGTGGCGGCGCAGGGACAGCACTGGTCGGTGATCCACAAACCGTGGCTGACCGTATTCAGGAATATGCTGACTTGGGAATTGATACCTTCATTTTCTCAGGTTACCCACATCTTGAAGAATCCATTCGTTTTGCTGAACTGGTGTTCCCGTTACTGCCATTAGAAACCCGTCAAAAACTGGCGCAACCGAATCTGACCGGTCCATTTGGTGAAATCGTGGCAAATAACTACGTGCCAGATGAAGCAAAAAAAGAACTCAAAACTAAGGAGCCGGCTTAATGAGTAAAACCATTTCTGCCGAAACCTTGGCTCAAAAAAAGGTTTCACGTGGAACACAATTTGGGCAGCATTTGCTGCCTTGGTTGTTCCCGGTCGCACTAATTGCGATTTGGCAAATTGCCTCCGTTACCGGGATTTTGGAAAGCCGTATTTTGCCTGCGCCGAGTGCGGTGGTGACTGCATTCTGGAATCTGTTGATCAGTGGCGAGCTTTGGCAACATGTTCAAGTCAGTGCTGGACGTGCCCTGCTTGGTTTATTGGTCGGTGGCGGCTTAGGCTTGCTTCTGGGCTTACTGAATGGTTCTTCCAAAATGGCATCCACCCTGCTGGATACCACCTTGCAAATGATCCGTAATATTCCTGCTCTGGCCTTAATTCCTCTGGTGATTTTATGGTTCGGGATTGATGAATCAGCCAAGTTGTTTCTGGTAGCAGTGGGCGTGTTCTTCCCGATTTATATCAATACCTATCATGGGATTCGCTCGGTTGATCCCCAACTGATTGAGATGGGTAAAAGTTACGGTTTAACCCGCTGGCAACTTTATAAAGAAATTATTTTACCGGGTGCCATGCCTTCGATTCTGGTCGGTTTACGTTTTGCCTTGGGGCTGGTTTGGGTGTTACTGATTGTTGCAGAAACCATTTCCGCACAATCCGGCATTGGCTACATGACCATGAATGCACGTGAGTTTTTACAAACCGATGTAGTACTGGTGGGTATTTTACTCTACGCCCTACTTGGAAAACTGGCCGATGTATTGGCAGTAGGCTTGGAAAAATATTTACTGCGTTGGCATGCTGGATATCAAAAATAAGGAGTGAGTGATGACTGATTTAAGCATAGGGCGTCATGTATCGGAAGACAGCTCAACCCCCGAATATCCGGCAGCTGCAGATATCAATCCCGCAGCAGTGGTCGGTGCAGAAATCCTGATTGAACAATTACACAAATTTTATGGCGAAGTGAAGGTTTTAGAAGATTTAGATCTGCATATTCAACCGGGTGAATTTCTTGCGATTGTCGGACGTAGTGGCTGTGGCAAAAGTACCTTGCTGCGTTTAATTGCCGATTTGGAACAACCGAGCTATGGTGAAATCAAATTTAAGTCGGCACGACATATCCGCGAAGGCATAAGCAGCGATGATATTCGGGTTATGTTTCAAGACCCACGACTTTTACCGTGGCGTAGCATTGAACAAAATGTACAACTGGGTTTGGCTAAACAGCATCAAGGCAATGCCTCTGCCCTGCTGGAAAAAGTCGGACTGAAAGATAAAGCGGGATTGTGGCCATCACAATTATCCGGTGGTCAACGTCAGCGTACTGCGCTGGCACGTGCACTCTCGCATAAGCCTCGAATTTTGCTGCTCGATGAACCCTTGGGTGCGCTAGATGCATTAACCCGTTTGGACATGCAAAGCCTGATTGAAAAATTGTGGCATGAGCAAGGCTTTACCGCGATTTTGGTGACGCATGATGTCAGCGAAGCGGTACAACTGGCCGATCGAATTATTTTGCTCGATAAAGGTCATATTGCGAAGCAATTTAAAGTGGATTTAGCTCGACCACGTAAAAAAGATTATGCTTTTACTGAGTTAGAACAACAGGTTTTAAATGCTGTATTGGCCACCTGATGCCTTAAAGATAAAATGAGTTCAACGGCCTAACCGCCTGGACTCATTTCAGGTTTATGGGCTACCCACCCCCAGCTGTTTTTTTAATATTTTTAATCATTCAGCTACACAATAATTTTGAGTTTTAGCGCCCAGTCAAATATAAAAAATTAATCTTATTGCCTATACTTATGATATTTATTGAGGTATTTCACCCGGTCTTTTCTAGAGTCTATTTTTATTGGCTGAAAACTTGGTAATTTCTTAGCTGATCTAAAAAATAAATCATCATTATTCATAAAATTAAAACTTTTGCCTGTGCACAAATCTGACGATTTGCCGTACAATTTGTGTTTCCACTTTGATTTTTTAAATTTGCCAATGGAACAAAAAAAGAGTACTCAAAAAAGACATCAATTACTGAATGCAGCACTCGATGTATTTTCACTTTACGGTTTTAATGGGGCAAGCTTAGACGAGATTGCTCAGATTGCTGAAATGCACAAATCTAATATTTTCTACTATTATGAAAATAAAGAAGCTTTGTACGTTGAAGTGCTTACCACGGTATTACAGAAATGGCTTGCTCCTCTGCAAATGCTGGAAACAGAACTTGAGCCAGAAGAAGCGATCACCAATTATTTATTGCAAAAAATTGAAGTGTCTCGCACCCAGCCAAAAGCATCACGACTGTTTGCTTTGGAAGTGATTCAAGGTGCGCCGCATATTTTGCCAATTTTAAAAGGCCCGTTAAAGAAACTGGTTAAACGCAAAGCCAAAGTGATTACCATGTGGCAAGAGCAAGGTAAAATTTCCAAGGAAATTGATCCGGAACTTTTAATTCTGAATATTTGGGCGGTCACCCAAAACTATGCAGATTTTTCGACCCAAATGGAAATGGTCACCGGTAAAACCTTACGCAACCGCAGTATGCAACAGCGTATTATTCAGCATACGGTACATATGATGTTGTACGGCGTTATTCCTCGCCCATAATTGTTTAATTATCGTTGACGATAATTTTGGCATACGACCATAGACAGCTATGGTCGCCGAACTTTTACCCTCACACTATTTATTTTATCATTTGGTATAATTTTGATAGCTTTTGTGCGCCCAATAACAAATTTTCTTCCCAGTCCAAATGCGCTGTGTCATTTGCTCCATCGGTAATATATTTCACTGAAATCAAACGTACATCCAACTTCTTGCACACTTTAGCAAGTGCATAGCCTTCCATATCAACCAGATTGCATGGCACTTTCGGCATACCTGTTTCAAAGCTGTCGCCAGTTCCACAAATACCATTGGGTAAATGCTGAAAATAAGACTCTAAATGAATATCTGCCGGATGATCATGATCCATAGGCGTAACCCCCACTGCAAAACCGAGTGGCGAAACATCCATATCACGCTGCACAAAAGTAGTGACCTCAACCAATTCATGCGCATTAAAATGTGAACTTCCTGCTGTACCCAGGTTCAGTAAGGTTTTACAGCCAGTTTTTTGAATCACTTCAAAGGCTTTAAACGCTGCGTTGACTTTGCCTATGCCGCTGTAATGCACCTCAATGCCTGCTTGCTCAAATAAACCTTTTGATTCATTCGGCAGTGCCATGATTAAAGCCAAGTCAGACATGAGATTCTCTGTGTTGAATAAAGTGATAGTACATATTAGAAAGCAAAGTAGATGCAGGAGCAAATAAATCCTGTTCCTCATCCAGCTGTTTAAAAAGCAAAGAAAAGCCCTCTTGTTCTAGAGAGGGCTGGGAAGCGATCTATATGTTATTTCTCCAAATACGCCTTTAAGCATGGTGAGAAAAACAGATTTCCTTGATAAAAGCCTTGGGTGGTTTTACTTGCAACCATTATCCACAGCAGAATCAAAATAGTGGCCAAGCCATACGCGATATTAAAAATAAAAGGCAATGCGAATTGTTGACCCAGATTTAAAATGGCCAAGCTAAATACACCCAGCGGGAAAGTCAGCCCCCACCAACCTAAATTAAACGGCAAATCTTTACGATGTTTTAATGTGGTCAGTAATGCAATGCCCAACCACCACGTCCCAAAACCAATCAGAATCAAACTTCCAAAAATACCTGCATAATGGAATATCTCCCCCAGCGCTTGCATTCCGATACTATTTAACACTTGAGGCGCTTGGGCTCCCAACAACAACAAAGCCAACGCCCCTGTCCCAATTGGACCCAAAGCCAGCCAGCTGCTGATTGCCAGTTCTTTTGCCGGCAATTGGTGTAATGCTAATCGCAGCATCAGAATGGTTAAAATCGCAAAAGCAGGTAATACTGAAATGCCCCAGAGCAAATAACTGCCGAAAAGGATAGCAACGGCGTTTTGACCTGCTTCCAGATGTGCAAGCAATAAGCCGCCAGAACTGGCCGCAACTTCACAAGCCACAATGGGTAATAACCACAGTGCAGACATGTTTTTCAGTTCATGTTGCTGCACGCTATACATGCAAAACGGTACGATCCAGGCAATCATGAGCGCCAAAATGACATCGACGTACCACAACATTTCGGCAATCTGAATTGCAACATCCCCATATAACGCGGGACCAAATTTTAAAAAGCCATTCAAGATTGTGGCCAGTGCCATGGGAATCGCACCTAAAAACAGGCTCATGCTGGGATGCTTAAAAATTTGTTTGGCTTCAGTGGCAAAGATGCTCCAGCGCAAGGCATACAAAGCTGTAAACAGCATGAATAACACCATATTCACTTGCCAAAGCATTGCGCCCAATGACCACATCAAGGATTTAGCGACAGGTAGTTCCGCAATAATTAACGCAAGCACCCCTGTACCCATGGTCACGGTAAACCAGTTTGGGGTAAAATGACGGATCAGATCCTGCATCTGGTTCAATTGTTGGAATGGCTTGTTCATCACTCAATCTTCATTCGGTGGCATACAAGCATTGTAAAAACATTTAATAACAAGAAAAATTGATTAATATTTATTTTTTATATCAATTTAATTGATTTGTTTTTATTTTGCTATGAAAAACATTTGAGTAAAAACACAACAACAAGACGAATGCGCAAGATTATGGCAATATATAGCCCTTAGATATTTTCAACGATTTGATTCGCCCATGAAGCTGCTCCGCCTGAATGCTTTAGCGCCCAATTCTCTGCTTAACCAGACTGCCGTCACCATCGGTAATTTTGACGGTGTGCATCTGGGTCACCAGGCCATGATTCAACAATTAAAATCTGTAGCGGCTGAACGAAATCTAAAAACTGTGGTGATGATTTTTGAACCGCAACCGCTTGAATTTTTTAAAGCTTATGAAGCTCCGCCCCGTATCACATCATTACGTGAAAAAGTTGAATACCTGACTGAACTGGGTGTGGACTATATTGCGGTGGCTAAATTCGACCGTACTTTCCGCAGCCTGACTGCAGAAGCATTTGCCGATATTTTAAAAGAAAAATTGAATGCCAACACCCTGGTTTTAGGCGATGACTTTCACTTTGGTAAGAATCGCCAGGGCAATAGTGAATTCTTAAAAAATTATGGTTTTCAGGTCACCAACTTAAATACGGTGGCTTTGGATGGTGAACGTGTCAGTTCAACCCGGATCCGTCAAACCTTACAAGCAGGTGATTTAGCGCTTGCTGCAAAATTACTCGGTCGTCCATATAGCATCACAGGTCGTGTGCAATATGGCGATCAGATTGGTCGTACCCTTAATTTTCCGACCATTAATGTACGCTTAAACCGGCATAAACCTTGTTTAAAGGGTATTTACGGCGTCGAAGTATTATGTGAAACCCAATCTTTAAAAGATAAAGTTAAGGCTGACCATCCTGAAAAACCAGGCATTGCCGGCTATGCACCGACGGCGCTATTTGGCGCAGGTCATGTCGGGACTCGTCCTGCCATCAAACAGGAACATCCAGAGTGGCGATTAGAAGTACATTTCCCCGATGTTTCTGCTAATCTGTATGGCCTGTTAATG
>JBLZXS010000069.1:0-4326 GCA_050285325.1 Acinetobacter sp. | reverse complement strand
CTAATACGCACATTCCTGTAAAGCTCATTCCAGTTTTAGCTAGGCTATAGATAAGATCAAGCGATTGATGTAATTCCAAATGCTGCACACCCAATATTCGACAGATTAGTGCCAAACTCAATGCCATTATGGGGGGAGATTGCATGACTTTTTTTGCAATATCAGAGAGTGCTTGTTTGTCTGAACTGACGGAAGTGACGGCCCAAATATTACCAAAAATAGAACCGCCCACATATAAAGCCACCATCGGCGCACTAATTTCAGGACCAAATAAAGCAATTGCAAAAGGAAAACCCAACCATGCCATATTTACATAGCTAAAGCATAAAGCTCTCAATTGGTCTTTAAACAATACAAGGGCAAAATAGAACAGCAGCACCGCAACCACAAAGCTAAAGAGCATCAAACTCAAGCTGCCGGCTTGATAAAACACCATGTTGTAAATAATCACGACGGGAATAAAAAGTCGTGCTAATAGACTCGCAAACAGTGATTTTAAACGTGTTGAAAGTTGGCTTGTAGCAAGTCCCCAGCCACATAAAAAGCCAAAAAGCGGTAACAGCAAGGCCACAACCTCATTCCAAGTACTCAGTATAAATATGCTAGCACCGAATGAGTGACAAAAGCAGCTTTAATCCATCTTGTCTTTAAACTGAAATTTTTCAGTCACATTGCTGTCATCGCAACATGTTCAGATGAACTTAAATAAAAAATGAGTAAAGAGCATGGCAGGATTATCGATTTGGCACGTTGTGATTTTTGCAATTGTGGTGATTTTATTGTTTGGCACATCCAAACTTAAAAACTTGGGTAAAGATGTCGGTGGCGCAGTCAAAGATTTTAAAAAGTCGATCAAGGAAGATGAAGCAGCCACTTCTTCATTAAATGAACCTAAAATAATTGAACATCAAACCAGCCATTCTGATGTCAATTCTCCGGCAAAAACCCACTCAGGCTAAAACCTTATGCTCAATATTGGTATGACTGAACTGCTGGCTTTCGGCATCATTAGTTTATTGGTGCTTGGGCCTGACAAGCTTCCGGAAGCTGCACGTTTTGCCGGGAAATGGTACGGCAAACTCAAACGTATGATCAGCAATGTACAGAATGATATTGATCGCGAGCTACGCTTATCTGAATTACGAGAACAGATGCAAAGTGAAATGCAAAGGATTCAGGCGCTAGAACAAAAGATGCAAACTCAGATGCATGAACTACAACAACAATCACAACCTGCAAAATCACAAGTATTACCAAATGCAGTGCCCGATAATAAAAATTCTCCCCTGTTTTACATTTTTATAGAAAAACCTGTTTTTTTAACGGTTTATTTAACAGCACCGAGTATTTGCGATAAAGAAATATTCAAAGAGCCTTCGATAAGCATAATGCCTGCAATTTCCCCCTTAAATGAATTCAAGGTGGCTGTATGAGTACACCTATAGAAAGCCAGTTACCTAATACCAGTGCAGATCAACAATCTTCTAGTCTTGAAGAAATGCCGATTACCCGCCACCTGATGGTTTTGCGTCGGCATCTGTTTAAAATTGTAGGCTTGCTGCTGATACTGTTTTTTTGCTTATTGCCTTTTGCCAATCAAACTTATCAACTTCTGTCTGAACCTTTACGTGCGCAGCTGCCGGTTAGTTCATCCATGATTGCCACTGATGTCACTGCTACATTCATGGCACCATTTAAGCTGAATTTCTTTGTTGCCCTGATGTTAGCCATGCCTTTCATCATTTATCAACTTTGGCACTTTGTAAAACCTGCACTCTATGAAAAAGAAAAGGTCTTAGCTATGCCTCTGCTGTTAGGTAGCATCAGCTTGTTTTATGCTGGAGTTGCTTTTGCCTACTTCATTGCCTTGCCTTCTATTTTGCATTTTTTCATTAGTGTTTCACCGGAAACGGTCGCACCTATGACCGACATTAACAGTTACCTAGCTTTTTGCTTAAAACTGTTTCTGGTGTTTGGTTTTACCTTTGAAATTCCGATTATTACCTTAATCCTGATTTTAATTGGGCTGGTTTCTACCCAGCAATTGGTCGAAAAACGGCGTTTTATTGTGGTGGGCTGTTTCTTTGTGGCGATGTTTGTAACCCCGCCAGATGCCCTTTCTATGATTATGCTGGCGATACCGATGTGGCTTTTATTTGAGATTGGTCTATTTTTTGGAAAACTGATTGAACAAAAACGAGCTGCTGAAACCGAAGTTCCCCCTATTTAAAGAAATGAGCAGGCAAAGTTGCCTGCTTTTTTTATGGCTAAATGTGCCACTCATCATTTCATGTTTTTGACATATAAACTTCACTGCCCTGTCATATTGACTCTTTACCTTGTGGGTAACTTTATAAAAACGACCAAGCAAAAACGCTAGGAAAACTTATGACTGAGCAAATGCCTTTTAACGATGATTATGATAGTAACAATTCGGGGAATGCTGAATTTTCAGAACTGTTTAATAAAAAAATTACACGTCGTGATTTGATTACCAAAACTGCCGGAGGTGCTGCTGCGCTTACATTAGCAGCATCTTTGACTGGCTGTGGTGATGACAATACCAACGACTCAACACCAACAACACCAGTCACATCCGATAAGAATCAAATACCTACCTCGCTGCAATTCAAGACTGTAAACAAAAACGTGTTGGATCAAGTCACGGTTCCTGAAGGCTATGAAGCACGTGTTCTCTATGCTCTTGGTGACCCAATCTCTGACGGGCTCACAGAATGGGACGAAAATAACATTCCAACAGGTGCTTCATTTGTCCGTCGATCAGGTGAATGTCACGATGGTATGACTTTCTTTGGCATGACCAATAGCCGCTTTGATGCAAACCAGTCAGATTCAGGTTTGTTGGTCATGAACCATGAATATGTAGACGATAAAAAGATTCTACATCCTGCAATCAATACGATTAATGCAGTGGTACGTTCAGAAGATGAAGCATTACGTGAAATCAACTGCCACGGCGTTTCAGTGATTGAACTGAAAAAAGACAGTAAAACTCAACTCGTAGGCATCAATAAAGCTTCAGTGTTTAACCGACGTATCACCGCTGCATCACGTATTGAATTTACTGGTCCAGTGAAAGGCAATAGTCTCGTCAAAACCAAATTTAGTCCAAATGGTGACTTCGGCTTAGGTACCATCAACAACTGTGGTAATGGCTATACCCCTTGGGGCACTTACTTAACGACAGAAGAAAACTTTAACCAGTATTTCTCTCGTGATGACATTGGTCGTGATGCAAATAGCATTGTAGCGTTGGATCGCTACAAAATTCCTGCGGCAAGCTCATACAAATGGCATACGGTAAAAGCCACGGAAGACTCACGTACAGATGACATTAAAGACCTGAATATCCAGGATATCTATGACCGTTGGCTAACCAAAGTATCGGGTGCTGAAGCAAAAGATGACTTCCGTAATACGACGAATACTTTTGGCTGGATTGTTGAGATTGATCCTTTTAACGGCAGCCACGCTCCTGTTAAACGCACTGCACTCGGTCGTTTTGCACACGAAGACTGTCGCGCAAGCCGTGCTATTGCAGGCCAACCACTCGCATTCTATATGGGGGATGACTCTCAAGGCGAATACATCTATAAGTTTGTTTCTGATGCCCTTTGGGATGCTAAAGATGTGAATGGTGGTTACACCGCTGGTGACAAATACATGAACAGCGGCAAACTGTATGTTGCTAAGTTTAACTTTGACACAGCGACACAAAAATCAACAGGCGAATGGGTTGAACTCAATATCAATAACCCACTTATTTCAGCTTATGCAAAATACAAGTTTGCCGATCAAGCTGACGTCTTAGTCAATACGCGCCTTGCAGCAGATGCAGTGGGTGCAACCAAAATGGACCGTCCGGAATGGGTTGCAGTCAATCCAAAAAATGGCGAAGTCTATGTGACTTTAACCAACAACAGCAGTCGTGGTAGCACCCATCCACTGGACTCTGCAAACCCGCGTAACTATGCGGATGCCGACAAAGGCGGCAGCCCTAAAGGTAATATTAACGGTCACATCATCCGCTTCAAAGAAACTGGAGATGTCGTTACTGCATCGACCTTTACTTGGGACATTTTCCTATTCGGTGCTGAACAAGACTCTGTTCAAGATGTTAACCTGTCAAAACTTGGTGCAGACAATGACTTTTCAAGCCCAGATGGTATGTGGTTTGACCCACGCGGTGTACTTTGGATTCAAACAGATGATGGTTCATATACAGATGAAACTAATTGTATGATGCTCGCAGCACTTCCAGGTCAAGTCGGCGATGGTCAAGTTAAAACCACAGCTGGTTTACCA
>JBLZXS010000068.1:0-3102 GCA_050285325.1 Acinetobacter sp. | reverse complement strand
TATACCCATGTTGATTTTGATCATCTTGCGCAAGTCTATGATCAGGCGCATCCACGGGCACAACTCAAAAAATTGCAGTAGTAAATATTGAAAGATATCCAAATGTTGTTTTATTGTCATTCTGGATTTTTTCAGCAAAAGCACGTAAATTAATGAAACTTAAATAAATCTATGAGTAGTATTGCGGAATAATGCTGGCGTTTTAAACTATTGTAGAATAATAAAAAGCCAATTTATCAGGTATAAAAATCAAGTATAAATATGAAATAGGTGGCATGAATAATGCAGATTAATGAAATAATTTGTTGTTTCACTAGATGTTACACAAAGTTTGGAAGTCAAAAATGGTAGGCAAAACAATGATTTCAGATATTCAAGAAAAATATGACCGATTGAGTACTGAGCAAAAAGAGATTTTTGCAGGCTATGGTCTGCGTCAGGTCAAGCATTTTGTTGAAATAAGTTTGCCCACTATTGAGCCATCTTTACCGGAAAATACCCATGTCCAAGGCATCAATGCTGAAGGCAAGGTACAAGCAGTCAATACGGAGACGCAACAAGGCTATATCTGGATTTCAGACTTGCAGTGGCAGCAGCGACCGATTACTACGGTGGATGTTGACTTAAAACAAGACTTTTTGGAAGTTTGGGAAATATTTAATCTTAAGGCCTATGACCTGATTGATTTGAGCCATATTCACCGTGATTTTTTACAACATTATCATGTTTAATGAGTTGTTTTAGTCTGCCTAAATTGAGCAGTATCGATTTGATAAAGCACATGTCTTTGCAAGGGACTACTGTTATCTAAAGCAGGGTGATCGAAGTAGTCTTTAAATTGCATGCCTAAACGTTGCATAACGGCTTGGGATTTTGTGTTTTGTACTGCAGTGAATGCAACCACTTGGTTTAGCTTGAGTGAATCAAAAGCAAAGTTTAAACAAGCAGTTGCAGCTTCGGTCGCAAAACCATTGCCCCAATATTTCTGCTCAAGTCGCCAAGCGATTTCGGTACAGGGCGAAAAGGTAAATTGACTGGGCAGGGCATTTAATCCTGTGAAGCCAATAAAATTCCCACCTTGTTTTAATTCGACTGCCCAGAAACCCCAGCCTTGAGTTTCGATCATTCTTTGAAACTTATGCGCTAACGCATTACTTTGTTCCCGAGTTAAACAATGGGGAAAATAACGCATCACTTCAGTGTTAGCGTTCAGTGCATAAAACGGCTTGAGATCAGACTCTTTCCAGGGTCTTAAAATTAAACGTGATGTCTCAAGCTGTATACTCATCATGCTGTCCTAAAGATCATCCAGAGGAAGTTGGAAACTCTGTTTAATAATCTGACTGGGTAAATCTGTTTTGACACTGGTAATGCCATTTTTCTTGGTTAAATGAGTGGACTGAAACTTACGATAACTTTCCAGGTCAGGTACCACCACTTTTAGCATGGCATCAGATTCGCCCAAAATAATATAGCACTCCATCACCTGAGGCAGTTCTTTCATCGCCTCAATAAAACAGTCGATCGTTTCAGCATCCTGTCCAACCAGCCAAATCCGTGAAAACAAAATTAGCTGCAAGCCAATTTTTTGTGGGTCAACCACCGTGGTGTAGTTTTGAATGACACCGGCTTCTTCAAGCAATTTCACCCGACGTAAACAAGAAGAGGGCGACAGTCCAATTTCACGGGCCAGATCGTTATTTTGCATGCGACCGTTGTTTTGTAAGGCGCGAATGATATTTTTGTCGGTACGATCCAGCTTTACTGAAATAGACTTGGAAGATAACTTCATAAATTAGAATTTAATTCGAAAAATAATCAGAATTATAGAATATTTTGAAATCCTATTTTGTGATATTTATTCGATACTAATTTTCACTTTCAAGACATAGAAAGGGAAAAGGAAATGTCTGTATTTGTACTCTTCGCCTTAACGGTTATCCCTCTGATTTTTACACCTGGACCAGATATGCTGTTTATCTTGTCACAAGTGATGGGTAAAGATGCAAAAGCAGGCATGATGGCAACTGTAGGCGTGTGTTTGGGATATTTAGTCCACTCCGTGTTGGTAGCGTTAGGTATTGCAGCCATTATTGTTTCCTTCCCTGTGTTATTTGAAACCATCCGCTGGCTCGGAATTGCTTACCTGTTATTTTTGGCTTTTAGTTTAATCAAGTCTGTTTTTAGTAATAAAAAATTGGCAATTGAAAATAAAAGTGCTTCAAAACCAATTCAAAAAGGCTTTTTTACAGCGTTATTGAATCCGAAAGGCATGTTGATTTACTTTGCAATTTTGCCACAGTTCATTAATAAAAGCGGTGATACCGTGGCTCAAGGTTTGATTCTGTCTTTTATCTTTATTGGATTGATTTTTGTGGTGTACTGCAGTTTGAGTGTGATTTTTGCCAAAATTACCCAAAAAACCCAGATTGATGAACGTAAACAAAAATGGATAGATGGCGGTTCCGGCGGGTTATTAATGCTTGCTGCAACCTGGCTCATCATTAATTAATCACCCTATAAAAAGCATGTTGTGATGACATGCTTTTTTATGTAGAACTGGATCTGTAAATTAAAAGTTATTTATGTTCCGTTTATTTCAAAAAATGCTCATTTTTGCTACAGAAATACCCGGTAAATGTCTCGTATCTATCTTAAATGACAGTTCATAACTTTGGCGTTTGTACAACAAGGCAGGGTATTCTGAGCTAAAAGGTAATCGCAAAAAAGTATTAAATCAGAACTTTTGATGAAGTTAATAAGATAAAAAAATAATAAAAATCAATGCTTAAAAATTAAATAAATATTTAGAGAATTCATCTTAATAAAAACACTGCAAAAAAATATGAACGCCTAGTTCAAGTAATTTTACGCATTTTTACAGCTCTTTCGATAATTGTGACTTGACCGAAATGCCATACACATTGCAAGATAGGGCACCTAAAAAAATTTAAGTGAAGAGTTACACTAACTTTTCTCAACATTTACATTTGCTAAAACAGCCGAGGATTACATGAAGGCTCTTGTTGCTGTAAAACGTGTGGTGGATGCCAACGTTAAAGTTCGTGTTAAACCGGACAACAGTGGTGTTGACTTAACCAA
>JBLZXS010000067.1:0-3409 GCA_050285325.1 Acinetobacter sp. | reverse complement strand
CCACTTTTACCATAACGTGCCGCGACAAAGTCAGCAATTGAAGAAATCGCATGATGTTGACGTACCCGTCCCAGGCGTCGCCAGATGTCATAACCGAATCCGACAAAGATCAACGGACCAAGATAAATCGGCAGGAAGATAATCCCTTCACGGACAGCGGCACCGGTCGCGCCATAAAATGTCCAGGATGAACAATAAACGCCTAAAGTTAAACTAAAGAGTAGCATGCGACCACGGGTGCTTAGCCGGCTCGCATGTTTTTCACCAAAAAATGCACAGATAAAAAGTAATGCGATATAGAGGGCAAGAACCCCGATGATGAGCCAGCTATTCATATTGCCTACGGTCTGAAACTATGCGGTAATAATACCCTATCTGTTAATCTGACAGCTTAATTGGTCAAAATTTAACGACCAAAGTATTAATTACAACAACCCAACAAGATTGTTAAGTTATACAACGTAATAATTCGAATTAAAAAATAGCACCCATGGCTGGGTTGAAAACAGGAGTATTGGTTATGGATGAGAGACAAGTAGAGCAAATTCTACAAAATCCAAAATTTAAACAGATGGTCAGTAAAAAAAGCACGTTAAGCTGGACACTTACAGCAATTATGTTGTTCGTCTATGTGGGTTTCATGCTGCTCGTCGGTTATAACAAAGAATTCTTAATGAGTTCTTTTAGCGGTGGTGTAACAACGTGGGGAATACCACTGGGTCTAAGCATCATTGTATTGTCATTTCTACTTTGTGGTGTGTATTCCTATATTGCTAACAATAAGTTAGATCCGCTAACACAAGAAGCAATGAGAGAAGTAGAAGCAATTGCCAACGCAAAAGGACCGCACTAATATGAAATGGAATTCATTAAAGGCTCAGACCTTAGCAGCATCAACGCTGCTCATGTCAGGTATGGTCATGGCTGGTCCAGATCTTGGGGCTGCTGAACAGCAACCGACCAACTGGCATGCCATTATCATGTTCGTGATTTTTGTTGCTTTCACTTTGGTGATTACCAAATGGGCAGCGAAACAAACCACCAGTACCACAGATTTCTATACTGCCGGTGGCGGTATCTCAGGTTTCCAAAATGGTTTAGCGATTGCTGGTGACTATATGTCTGCCGCATCCTTCCTCGGGATTTCTGCACTTGTTTTTAGTTCAGGTTTTGACGGTTTACTTTACTCACTCGGTTTTATGGTGGGTTGGCCAATCGTATTGTTCTTGGTGGCTGAACGTCTGCGTAACCTGGGTAAATTCAACTTATCTGATGTAGTGTCTTTCCGTTTGGCAGAAAAGCCGGTACGTACTTTGGCAGCCGTGAGTTCACTTGTGGTTGTGGCGTTCTACTTAATTGCTCAGATGGTTGGTGCAGGCCAGCTGATCAAACTGCTGTTTGGTTTGAACTACAACATTGCTGTTATCATCGTTGGTCTGTTAATGATGGCTTACGTGATTTTCGGCGGTATGCTGGCAACCACTTGGGTACAGATCATTAAAGCGGTGATGTTACTTTCAGGTGCGACCTTTATGGCATTTATGGTCATGAAAGGTGTGGGCTTTAGCTTCTCTGAAATGTTTGAACAATCCATTCAAATCTTCTCTAAAGTACACGATGTAAGTTTGGCAGAAGCCGGCAATATCATGGGGCCAGGTAAATTAGCAGCCAATCCTCTAGATGCTATTTCACTCGGTCTGGCGTTGATGTTTGGTACTGCAGGTTTACCACATATCTTGATGCGTTTCTTTACCGTAAAAGATGCTAAAGAAGCTCGTAAATCAGTGGTTGTTGCAACTGGTTTCATTGGTTATTTCTACCTTTTAACTTTCATCATTGGTTTTGGTGCGATCCTTTATGTATCGAACAATCCGCAATTCCTTGATGTGGCGAAAATGGCAATGACCGGCAAGTTAGAGCTTGTAGGTGGTAACAACATGGCTGCGGTGCATTTAAGTGATGCGCTTGGTGGCGACTTGTTCATGGGCTTCATTTCAGCAGTGGCATTCGCAACGATTCTTGCCGTGGTTGCAGGTTTGACCTTGTCTGGTGCTTCAGCAATTTCACATGACTTGTATGCAAACGTATTCAAAAAAGGTCAAACGACGCCTGAATCTGAATTACGTATGTCAAAAATTGCGACTTTAGGTCTTGCAATCTTTGCGATGATTTTAGGTATTTTGTTCGAGAAACAAAACGTTGCCTTCATGGTCGGTTTGGCATTCTCGGTGGCTGCATGTGCCAACTTCCCAGTGCTTGTACTGTCAATGTTCTGGAAAGGCTTAACCACTCGTGGTGCGGTCATTGGTGGCGTAGTGGGGCTAGCGCTAGCAGTACTTCTGATTGTTCTGTCTAAAGCAGTTTGGGTAGATACACTAGGAATTTCTGATACACCAATCAATCCGTTTAATGGTCCTGCAATCTTCGCTATGCCATTGTCATTCTTCTGCTGCTGGTTGTTTTCTGTGACCGATAATTCGGCACGTGCACAAGCAGAACGTAAAGCATTTGATGCACAGTATGTACGTTCACAAACAGGTATTGGTATCTCAGGTGCATCGGATCACTAACACTGAAAATTGAACCGATAAAAAAGTCCCTGAGGGGACTTTTTTATTGCCTAAATATATCTAAAGCGAGCTAGAGTAAGAAAAGCTGGCTGCAGATCTAATTGCTTTATTTGAAGCAAATCTTGCTTTTTAGCTGCGAAGATTTCAGCTTTAAAATTCAAATATCGGTCATTGGTTGATGAATTTATTGATAATTTTCATACAAATATGTCACGGGTATGGCACTTAATTCATGCTAAGTTAATTCCATCAAAAACCAAGAAAACACCATGATAAATAAAAAACGGCAATGTCTGGGGGTTCTAAATGCAGGCACTTATTGATGTTTGGAAAATTTTTCGCTTATTGCCTTCCGCGTGGCTGATCTTATTACAATTCATTATTTTAGTCTTATCTGTTGCAGTCAATCACAGTATGACCTATCGGACTTTGAGCTGGGTTTTAGGGGTATTGGTTCTGCTGGTCATTGCCAAAGTCATTCGACAAACCCCGATGTTTACGTTTTTAGGCTTAAGTTTCGTTGGCGGGGCCGTGGTTTTTTCTTCGCTGATTTTATTGGGTGTAGATCATCCCATGCTTCAAGTCATGGCGCACGGTTTTGAAGCCGCAGCCTATTTTAGTGCAGCCTATGGCTTATTGCGTTATATGTTTGAAGACCGTTATTTAACCAGAGATGAACTGTTCGCAGCCGGTGCCGTATTTACCCTGATTGCTTGGGGCTTTGCATTTTTATATAACATTTGCCAAATTTTGGTACCGGGGAGTTTTCAAAATCCCAATATCACCGGTTTACAGACCTGGCTAGACTTACTGTTTTTAAGTTTTAGTTTGCAGTCAGC
>JBLZXS010000066.1:0-4287 GCA_050285325.1 Acinetobacter sp. | reverse complement strand
TGAAGATTTAAAAGATATTGGTTTAGATGTTGAACCCTTTGAGCAAGTAAAACGCCTTGCTAAACTCACTCAAGACAGTGGTTTAGATGGTGTGGTGTGTTCGGCTCAAGAAGCGAAAATGCTTCGTGAAACTTTGGGGCAGGATTTTGCTTTGGTAACCCCGGGTATTCGCCCAGCGGGTTCAAATGCAGATGATCAAAAACGCATTGTGACACCAAGACAGGCAATGCTGGATGGTTCTACGCATTTAGTGATTGGTCGTCCAATTACTCAGTCTAAAAATCCAAGTCAGACTTTGAAAGATATTTTGGCGACAATTTAATCTGAATTTGATGTATTCAAAAGCCGACTTAATGTCGGCTTTTTTGTTTTAATACTTTTAGATTCATTCTAAGCCTTCTTTAAAAAACAGTGGGGGATAATCCCTAAATGGAAATGAAGAATCTAGTCAGATTATTTATAAAGCTGCCAACACACTCACCATAATGGGCGCAAGTACAGATAAAATAAAACCACTGACCATGGCGTGTGGAATAAACTCGTTCCCACAAGCTTGCTTGACCATGGGGAGCGTAACATCCATTGCGGTTGCTGCAGCGGATGAAATGGCTGAGCGAGGGTAGCGCCAACCAATGCTATACATTAAAAGAATGGCAATGATTTCTCGAAATAAGTCATTCATTAGAGCAATACTACCGAGCTCAGCATTTTTTAATTCCGTCACCACAATTCCGGTCATGGAATAAAAACCATAACCTTGTGAAAGCATAATTAGATCTTTTAGATTAATGTCTTTAATAATTAAGGCAGTAAAAAATGCACCTGCTAATGAACCAACAATACAACCAATCGGCACCAGCATAATTTTCCAGTTCAGCCAAGAACGATCGAGGGGTGAATACGCTAAATCTAAACCAATCAAGAACATGAAAATGAGTAATAAATTCCATGTACTGACATGCAGACTATAATTAAAATGACTGAAAATTTCAGCAAGTGCATAACCTGATGCCAGTGCAATAAAAGCATAGCTGATGTTAAGCAGTGATTTGATCAAGAGAGTTACAGATACTTTGCCTTGAGTGGCTTGGTAACCAATACTTTTAAACAGGATATAGCAGCAGAGAAATGCACCCAGTGATGTTGCAATCGAGAGTGTCAGTGCATTGGATAAAATTTGCAGCGGACTGTTTATGCTGTGTAGTGTTTGAGAAAATTCAATTGCAATGGCAATAAGTAGAATGTAGGTAAAATACGGTACAACTTTAAAGGCTAAAGTTTCTAGCCATTGTGGAAGTTTACGCGCAAGAACAGATCCAAGAAATAGACAACTTAGAAGTTGAATGATCAGCCAAAGCGATTGCATACAAAAGTCAGCAGGTAAAAGATACCTACATATTATGACTATTAAGCATTTAGGCTACACGATTTGTAGATGTTTTATTTAACAAACGAAAATCTGCAGAATTGAGTACTTTGGTTTTAACCCATATTTCCAAGTATAAATTGGCCATAGTGCGAAGTTTTTGCCTCCATCATGTTCAACTAATACATCACAAAAAATTGATAGATTCGGCAATTCTCAAGAGTGAAATTTTATAGTAAAAAACTGTCATGCTCTTTTAATTAGAAAATGCTATGAAACGATCAATTCTCGGTTTGATGTATTTAATTGAAGGGATGCGTAAAGCTGGGGTCGCAGTTGATCAAAAACTTCAAAGTATTGGTCTGCGTGCTGATGCATTGGATCCCAGTTCAATTATTCATCCGAGTTTGGAGTGGGACGTGTTAAAAGTGATCGGGCAGGGTGTTGCACCTGAAAAAGGCCTGTTTATTGGACAGCATTATGCACTTGCGGGTTATGGTCCATTATTGATGTTGCTGGTGACTAGTGAAAATGTGCGTACAGCTTTGGAACAAGGACTCCAATATCAGCCTTTAACGCATCTAACCGGGTCTTTAAGCTTGAAATATAAAGCGCATCAAGTGGCTTTGTGTTATGAACCGCAAGATTTAAACAGTGATCTCGGGTTGCTTCGTGCGCAATGTGAAATTTCAGGAACCTATAAGTTTATTCAAGATCTTTATAAAATGATGGGTTTGAGCATGCCTCAAATTCAGATTGAATTGCCATTTGAACAGCCAGATAACCAGCAGTGCTTGGAAAATTATTATCAATATTATGGTTCGGAACTACAGTTTGGTTCGAAATGTGCCGAATTTTGGTTTGATGATGCAGTGCTGAATATTCAAATTCCTTCTGCCGATAAAATGACTTTTAAAATCTATGAAAGTAAATGTATTGCGGAACTGGAACGTTTAAGAGTGGATGAACAGGTACCGTTACTGATACAACGGGTAAAAGATTATTTGGAATTACAGCAAGGAGGGATGCCGACGATGGCAGAAACAGCGCAAGCCTTGCAGGTTCCAGAGCGAACCTTGCGTCATCAGTTACAACAATTGCAAAGTAGCTATAAACAAATACGTGAACAGATTATTAAAGATAAAGCCTTAAGACTAATGGAATATAAAGAGTATTCCATTGAGGTGATTGCCGAGCTGCTGGGTTATTCGGAACCCGCTGCTTTTAATCATGCATTTAAAAGATGGTTTGGACAGAGTCCACGCCAATACTTTAAATAGCCTAATTTTATTAATGCCAAAGTGTTATATATTCCCTTTCAATCTTCGCTATACTTTGAATAGCCTAAAATAGTATCCATTCATATGTCAGACTTCAATTCTAAGCACAGCACCGCCTTTATTCCTGTGTCACCTGCAGAACGTTATGCGCAAGCGATATCTTCTGGTCAGTTCATGCCAGATGATGCACAGGCGCAAGCTGTCCATGAGTTAGATCGTGTTTGGCAGGAACTGTTGCAGCGTTTTAAGGCATCGAAAAAAGCGTTCCGTCGTTTCCGCCGTCAAACCTCACCTAAAGGGGTGTATATGTGGGGTGGTGTAGGACGTGGGAAAACCTGGTTAATGGATCAATTCTTTGATTCCATTCCGTTTCGCCGTAAAATGCGCATGCATTTTCATCATTTTATGCAGCATGTCCATCGTGAACTGAATAAGTTATCAGGACAGCGAAATCCATTAGATTTAGTGGCAGATCAAATTTACCAGCAAGCAGTGGTCATCTGTTTTGATGAGTTCTTCGTATCAAATGTCACAGATGCGATGATTTTAAGCGAACTGTTCCAAAAACTGTTTGATCGCGGCATTACCTTAATTGCTACATCGAATATTGCGCCAGATGGTCTATATAAAAATGGCATTCATCGTGACCGTTTTATTCCCACTATCGAGATGGTGAAAAAGAACTGTGCGATTTTAAATGTCGATGCCGGGGTGGATTATCGTCTACGTGTCCTTAAGCAAGCGCAATTGTTTAAAACGCCACTTACGCATGACCATAAAAACTGGATTGCACAGCGTTTCAGCGCTTTAACTCAAACTCAAACTATTTCCCAAGAGCCGATTATCATCAATAATCGTATTGTGGAAACCATTGGCCATACTGAAGATGTTTTATGGTGTGAATTTTCAGAGTTGTGTTTTAAGCCGCGTAGTCCAGCAGACTTTATTGAAATCGCCAATATTTATAATACTGTGCTGGTCAGCAATGTTCCGCATTTAACGGATTATTTGTCGGAAGGTGCACGCCGTTTTATTTATCTAGTCGATGAATTTTATGATCGTGGGGTAAAATTGTTGCTGACTTCTGAAGATTCAATTATTGATATCTATCAAGGTGAAAAATTAGCCTTTGAAATTGAACGCACACGTTCACGTTTACTTGAAATGCAGTCCGATGAGTATTTGAATGCGGAGCATAAGCTCATACAAAATATAGAATCGTCAGTGAATTAAAAGTAAGCGCCAGAAATGGCGCTTTTTTATTGCGAGAAAATGTGTATTTAGTCGACATTTAAGGCTGGTCATTGTTTAATCTTTACTCTATAACTATACCAATGTCGGGTTTAAGTGCTGTTTTTGTCTATAAATCTGCACTTAAGTCTAATGTCGACATTTCAAAAACTTTATAAACTGTAAAAAGGTATTCAAGTTGATGATGGCATCGCATTTGTGAGCGGTATTTTATTTAATGATATGTATATTTATTTTATAAAAAATGCTCACTATTTAGCAATGTGATAGTACTATTCAGCTAGATTTAAATCGGTATACTAGAATCTCTTGTTATAAAAAGTAGCAATATCAGGAAAGACAATGACTGCACGTATTCAAAAAGGCAAGTTAGCGATTGCTAAAGAACTT
>JBLZXS010000065.1:0-5748 GCA_050285325.1 Acinetobacter sp. | reverse complement strand
CACTTTCAGCCACAGTCAAACAAAATCAACAGCTCCCGGAAGATCTTCCGCTAACCCATCATTTAAGTACGATTATTTTAGAATCATTAGGACAACATCCTTTATTCCTGTCTGCCGCCATCCCTTTAGACATCATTCCTCCCCTGTTTAACCGTTATGAAAATAATGAAGCCTTCGGTTTTCATGTCGACAATTCGATTCGTCGAATTCGTGGAACCAATGAACGCTTAAGAACAGATTTATCCTGTACAGTTTTTTTAAGTGAACCAGAAGAATATGAAGGTGGGGACTTAGTGATAGAAGACACCTATGGTTACCATGAAATTAAACTTCCTGCAGGTGATATGATTCTTTATCCATCGACCAGCTTACATGAAGTCACTCCGGTGACCTCCGGTTGTCGTATAGCTTCCTTCTTTTGGGTACAAAGCATGATTCGTGAAGATGCAGAACGTCACATGTTATTTAACCTAGACCAAACCATTCAAAACTTACGTATGCAGTTGGGTGATCAACACCAAGAAGTGATCAAGTTGACCAATCTTTATCATAATTTAATGCGTAAATGGGCTGAACTTTAATTTTTATAGCGCAAAAAGAATAATAGGCTGCTGAAATCTTATCTTAGTCAGCCTAATCCATTATATACAAACATTTGAATCTTTTATTATTTTAACTTTTAGTCAAATTCAACTTCAATAGTATCGTTTTTCCCTTTGAGCATGATTGCTTTATCTAATGAATAAGCTTGAATTAAGTCATATTTCCATCCATTTAAATGAAAATTCGACATTTATCACTATTGTTAATGATAATAATTATCATTAGAATTCGCATAAATTGTTACAGGCCATAACAATATCTCCACTTTTACTGCTATTTTGCCGATTTTAAAAGTCGCAGGCAGTAATGGAATTCTGTCACAACGATATTAGGGATTACCTACCATGGCAAAGATTAAAAGCAGTAAACACAATCGAAATGCTCAACTGGTTGCTTTAGCTGCATCTCTGCCCCTCATGGCTCATGCAGCAAATACACAAGATGTCACTCAGCTTCCAACCATTACAGTAAAGTCAGATGCGGAAAATAAATATAAAGCAGATAAAGTGAGTTCGCCTAAATATACTCAACCCTTGGTAGATACCCCGCAAACCGTTTCAGTCATTAAAAAAGAATTATTAAAAGAACAAGGTGCAACCTCTCTGGTTGAAGCCTTAAGAAATACGCCGGGAATTACCCTGCAGCTTGGTGAAAATGGTAATACCAGTGCCGGTGATGCTTTTCAAATGCGTGGTTTTTCCACTCAAACATCCACTTATGTCGACGGTATTCGTGATTTGGGTGCTGTTACTCGGGATGTATTTAATCTGGAACAGATTGAAGTAGTCAAAGGCCCTTCTGGCGCAGAAGCAGGACGCGGGTCGGCATCAGGTTATATTAACCTCGCCACAAAACTGCCTCATGCAGAAAATAGTCGTGAAGTTTCTGCCACTTATAATACTGCTGAACATGCCCGTCTCACTGCCGATATGAATCAAGTCATCAATGGCGGTACTGCTTTTCGTTTAAATGCGATGGGACAAGACGGCGGTGTTGAAGGCCGCGATTTTATTGAAAACAATAGCTGGGCCATTGCCCCTTCAATTGCTTTCGGTCTAGATAGCGATACACGCCTGTATCTCTATTCACAGCATATTCGTCAACGTAATATTCCGGATGGCGGTATTCCGACTGTCGGCATGAAAGGTTTTCACAATGCAGATTCAGCTTTAGCTTCAGCACCTAAAGTCAACCATGAAAATTATTATGGTCATGTGAATGATTATGAAGATGTCGACGCAGACATGTTCACGGCAAAGATCGAAAGTGATTTGGCAGAAAACCTGAAACTGACCAATATTACCCGTGCAGGCAAAACCAACATGCAACGGGTATTAACCGGGATTAATAGCCTGAGTACCAACGGTTCGGCCAATCCGAATGACTGGACCGTGAGCCGCTCTCGCCAAGGGGTGGATCAGGAAAATAAGATTCTTGCCAACCAAACGACTTTGAACCTGAATTTAAAAACCGGTGCCATTGAACATGATGTAGTTGCGGGTTTAGAGTTTTTAAAAGAACAGCAATATAACAAAACCATGGCGACGCAAATGCCAGGGCAAACCCCTGTTACTTCTACACCGGCGAATTTATATCATCCTGATCGCAATCAAGTCCTACCAGGCTTAGTTTATACAGGTGGTTATACCAATGGCGAAACGGATACTGCCGCAGCGTATTTATTTGATACCCTGAAGTTTGGTGAACGTTTCCAGCTGAATGGTGGGGTGCGTGTCGATTATTATGATACTGAATATGATGCTTTAACCCTGCCCTCAGGCAGCAGCAGCTTAGTGCCTGCCAATTTTGCTGCATACGATACTTTGTTCAGCTGGAAACTCGGTGGTTTATTTAAGCCAACAGCTAAAAGTAGCGTGTATGCCTCTTATGCAAAATCCCTGACCCCTCCGGGAAGTGCCAACTTTAATCTTTCAGCAGAAGGGATTAACAGTGCAGCTGCAAAACCACAGGAAACCAACCACTATGAAGTTGGAACCAAGTGGGATCTGCTCAATGATCAATTGGCTATCAATGCTGCTGCTTATTACACTGAAAATGAAAACCAGTTTACTCAGGATGCGATTACCAGAGAATCCATTCAGGAAGGTAAAACAACCGTCAAAGGTGTAGAACTCAGTGCTGTAGGTAAAATCACCGATGCATGGAATGTCTCTGCGGGTGTTGCTCATATGAAAACCGAGCAAGAAGACCAGTTAAGTGTTAATGCAACCACGGGAGCGATTACCCATACCAATAACGTACGCTGGTCACCAGAATGGACGGCAAGTTTATGGTCTACTTATGACGTTGCAGGCTTTAAACTGGGCTTGGGTGCACGTTATGTTGATGACCAAAAACGTGTGATTACGGACAGCACTGCAGCGGCAAATATGCCAAGTATTCCGAGCTATGTGGTATTTGACGCCATGGCCGGCTATACCCTCAATAAAAATGCCTCTGTGAACCTAAATGTCTATAATCTGGCAGATAAAGAATATATCAGCACTTTAAACAATGGTGGCGGTCGTGTGGTATTGGGTCAACCACGTTCAGCTGCATTGACCTTTAATTATAAATTTTAAGCCATTCGCTAAGTCTGCTCAGATTTAGTATAAATGTAGTGTGTTAGAGCTAGGATCTGTTGACACTTCCTCTATGTTTGCGACGACGCATATTTTTTAGCTGATATGAGGCATGGAGTAGGAAATTTAGTCATTCTAAATGACTACTTCATAATGATATAGCAGCAAAAAATATGCTTGTCCCGTAGGGCTGTGGCTAAAATCATTTATGAAGTATCAACAGACCCTATGCACTACATTATTTTTTGGATTTAAGCCATTCAAGGGATGCAGATAAAGCTGATGATGTTACATATTCCTGAAATTTTAACCAAACAGCAGGTTACTGAATTACGCCAGCAACTGGATGTCAGCCATGCCTGGATTCAGGGTCAGCAAAGCGCAGGCTTTCAGGCTCAAAAAATAAAAAATAATCTGCAAATCGATGTGAACAGTATTATCTATCAATCCCTATCTCCCAAAATATTGCAAGCCTTACAACGAAATGCTCAGGTCAAATCGGCGGCACTGCCCAAACACATACTCTCGCCTTTGTTTAACTGCTATCAAGATGCGGGCAATTATGGCAATCATGTCGATAGTGCGGTGCAATATTCAGATGCGACAGGACATGCAATTCGCACCGATGCTTCCATCACCCTGTTTTTATCTGAACCGAATGAATATGAAGGTGGTGAACTGATTATTGAAGACAATTATGGCAGCCATGAAGTGAAGCTCGATGCAGGTGATGCCATTCTCTACCCTGCGACCAGTTTGCATCGGGTTGAACCGGTAACTCATGGCAAACGGGTTGCAGCATTTACCTGGTTGCAAAGCATGGTGAAAGATGACTGGCAACGCAGTATGTTATTCAATCTGGATATGACCATTCTGAAACTGCGGCTACAAGTGGGCGATTCGGAAGAAATTATCAGTTTGACCAGTCATTATCATAATTTATTACGCCAATGGGGCGATTTATGAAACCGGTGACACCGCTTGACCCATTCAGCCAAATTCCGGCACATTTGCAGACCCTTGCCGATTATGAACGACAAGCTGAAAAGCACCTTCCAGAAAGTACCTGGCATTACTTGCAAGGTGGAGCGATGGATGAAGTCAGTGTTCAGGAAAACCTGAATCAGTTTAGAAAAATCCAGCTGATTCCCAGACATTTAAATGACCTGACTCATGGCAACACTACCTGTGAAATTCTGGGTCAAAAATTTCCTCATCCTATTTTTTTAGCACCGATTGGTCATCAACAGCTGTTTCATGCCGATGCTGAACTGGCGACGGCTTTAGCGGCTGAAGTATTACAGAGCAGCCTGATTTTAAGTACTTTTAGCAATACCGATATGCGTAGCCTTAAAGCTGAAAATCCTTATAAATGGTTTCAACTCTATTGGCAGGGTGACCGTGAAAAATCTTTAGCATTGGTTAAAATTGCAGAGCAGCACAACTTTAAAGCTTTGGTCATTACGGTAGATTCACCGCATAGCGGTATTCGCGATCGTGAACGTCGGGTTTTTTTCCAATTACCTGAAGGCATGCAACATCCGCATACGCCTGCGCATATTCCCCTACCTGAAATTAGCGAAGATCAACATCCGGTATTTAATGGCCTAATGCAGATTGCTCCAAAATGGGACGATATCCAATGGCTGATTAAAAACACCTCACTCCCGGTGATTTTAAAAGGTGTGGTTCATCCCAAAGATGCAGAAATTGCGATTCAATGCGGTGTTCAAGGACTGATTATTTCCAATCATGGTGGGCGGGTTTTAGATAGCTGCATTTCACCCCTCACCGCCTTACAGCGTATTAAAGCAATAGTGCCTCAGGATTTTCCTTTAATTGTCGATGGTGGAATTCGTCGTGGAAGCGATGTTTTTAAAGCGCTGGCTTTAGGTGCTTCAGCCGTTTGTATTGGTCGTCCCTATATTCATGGTTTAGCGGTTGCCGGTGCTTTAGGGGTTGCCCATGTGCTTAAAATTTTAAAGGAAGAATTTGAAATTACCATGGCATTAATGGGAACTGCGACGCTGAATGATATTTCAGAAGAAGATATTTTTCATAAATAAGTAAAATAAAGGAAATAATTTTCTATAACTACTGCCCCAGCGCAAAAATAGGAAATTATTTCCGGAATAAGTGCACTAATATTTAGTTATAGATTTACAAGATCTGCGCTAAAGCTAAATCATAAGAATGCATTGGTTTTATTACAACTTTCGACTAATGTCTTCCAGTGACAGACTTGTAAATTGCTAGAATAGACACAATCTATATCAGTAGCAGGTTGCCGTTATCCACGACTTTAAGCACCCCATGCTACACAAGGAGTTACCTCATGATGTTGGCTGATCCAAGTAAAAAATATCGTCGCATGTATCAACGTGTAGACTTGCCAGACCGCCAATGGCCAAATAAAGAAATCAATCAAGCGCCTATTTGGATGAGCACCGACCTTCGTGACGGTAACCAAGCGATTTTCGAACCGATGGATATGGAACAGAAATTTAAAATGTTCCAAATGTTGGTGAAAATCGGCTTTAAACATATTGAAATTGGTTTCCCT
>JBLZXS010000064.1:0-7045 GCA_050285325.1 Acinetobacter sp. | reverse complement strand
GTTTGCGTTAGGTTAACGTTACTTAGCTTTATCAATGTCGCCTGTTGATCCTTTATTTTTTCTTCAACACAGCCGTTCATCCCTTCTTAATAATTAATTCCGATCTAAAGTCACTTTTTCATCTATTCTTGTCTCAATATAGTGTAAAATCTTGGAAAATTTTTTTTGGAAATGGAAGATCATGTCTCAGCTTTCAACAATCATTGAACAAGCTTTTGAAGATCGTGCAAATTTCACCGCGGCTGATTGCCCTGCTGAAGTTCGTAGCGCTGTAGAAGAAGCTATTGCTGGCCTAGATAACGGTACACTTCGTGTAGCTGAAAAAATCGAGGGTGAATGGGTTGTTCACCAATGGCTTAAAAAAGCGGTTTTGTTATCTTTTAAATTAAATGACAACAAAACAATTGAGTCTGGTGATCTTCGTTTCTACGATAAAGTAGATACCAAGTTTGGCGATTGGACTGAACAACAGTTTAAAGCTGCTGGCGTACGTGTTGTGCCGCCTGCTGTTGCACGTAAAGGCAGCTTCCAAGCTAAAAATGTAGTATTAATGCCATCTTATGTGAACATTGGTGCTTATGTTGATGAAGGCACCATGGTTGACACATGGGCAACTGTGGGTTCATGTGCGCAAATTGGTAAAAACGTGCACTTGTCTGGTGGTGTAGGTATTGGTGGTGTTCTTGAACCATTACAAGCGAACCCAACGATTATTGAAGACAACTGCTTCATTGGTGCACGTTCTGAAATTGTTGAAGGCGTGATCGTTGAAGAAGGTTCTGTGATTTCAATGGGCGTATTCATTGGTCAATCAACCAAGATTTTTGACCGTGAAACTGGCGAAATTCATTACGGCCGTGTTCCTGCAGGTTCTGTAGTTGTTTCAGGTAGCCTTCCATCTAAAGATGGTACTTGCAACTTGTATGCTGCAATTATCGTGAAAAAAGTAGATGCGAAAACGCGTGCTAAAACCAGCTTGAACGATTTATTACGCGAAGATTAAGTCTTTAATTTACACGGAACATTTGTGTTCCTCGGAGCTTTAGTCGCTCCTCGTCTCTACGGTCAGACATGATCGTAGAGATTTTTATTTTTGTGCTCTGTCATTTTTTGCTGTGGTAATTTTTTGTTATGAATACGCTTCGATCTTCCGCTATTCCTGTTTCTGATCCGTCTGCGGGTTTACGCATCACGGAGATTTTCTATTCATTACAAGGTGAAGCTAATGCCGCGGGATTACCGACGGTGTTTATTCGCTTAACCGGTTGCCCTTTACGTTGTACCTATTGTGATACCACTTATTCTTTTGAAGGTGGCGAACGCCAATCTTTAGATGACATTATTAAAACCACACTCGATTTTAAAACACCTTATATTTGCGTGACGGGTGGAGAGCCGCTTGCTCAACCCAATGCCTTGCCTTTAATGACACGTTTAGCCGATCTTGGCTGCGAAGTGTCGCTTGAGACCAGTGGAGCTTTAGATGTATCTAAGGTTGATCCGCGAGTTTCAAAAGTACTCGATTTAAAAACCCCAACTTCTGGAGAAGTTGCACGGAATTTGCTTAGTAATCTCGATCATTTAACCCAGCATGACCAAATCAAGTTCGTGATTTGTAATCGGGAAGATTATGAATGGTCAAAACAGCAGGTTGAACAATACAAACTTGCCGACAAAGTCAGCACTGTCTGGTTCTCACCTGCATTTGCGGTTGAAAAAGGTGCAGTTTGTTTACCTCAACTTGCACGTGATTTAGCACAATGGATTTTAGAAGACCATCTCCCTGTTCGTTTCCAATTGCAGCTGCATAAATTGCTCTGGAACGATGAAACTGGTCGTTAATTTATTTTTTTCTTAAATACCTATTTTTTGGAGATTTAGATATGCGCCCTCGTGCCATAGTTTTGTTATCTGGCGGCTTAGACTCAACAACCTGTTTGGCTTGGGCGCAAGCACGTTATGAATGTATTGCCATCAGTTTTATGTATGGTCAGCGTTCAACTACAGAACTGGATGCAGCTAGAGCATTAACGCAGCGTGCTGGTGTAGAACATCGTGTCATTAATATTGATTTGGGTAACTTGGGTGGCTCTGCGTTAACAGACCATAACATTGATGTTCCAGATCATGAACAAGAAGGTATTCCTGTAACTTATGTTCCAGCACGTAACACAATATTTCTGTCTTATGCGCTCGCAGCAGCAGAAGTGTTTGGTGCAGAAGCGATTGTGATCGGGATCAATGCTGTTGATTATTCAGGATATCCGGACTGTCGCCCTGAATTTATTGATGCTTTTGAACGCATGGCGCGCCTTGCAACCAAGGTTGGGGTGGAAGGTAAACCTCTTAAATTTGAAACACCTCTGTTACATTTATCCAAAGCAAATATCATTCGCTTAGGTATAGAACATGGCGTAGACTACAGTCAAACGGTGTCTTGCTACCAAGCAGACGACCAAGGACGTGCTTGTGGCAAATGCGATAGTTGCCGTTTACGCAAACAAGGCTTTGCTGACGCAGGTATCCCGGATCCAACACGTTATATACCGTCATAACAGGGTAACAGTACATGAAAAAATTGAAATCAAACATTATTCTATCTACATTAGTTTCTGCTGTGGCATTCATGGCAACTGCTTCAAATGCTGCAGAAACCAATAAGCTTCAAGAAGCTTATAAAAGCACGAATGTAAAATCCGCTTTAATTAATGTTTGTAAAGATGAAACAGGCAAAAGCAAAAAATTATCAACTGCAGAAGTAAGTAAATACTGTACTTGTGCGGTAGAAGCTGACGGTAAATTAACCAATGCCCAAAAATGGGAAATTCAAAGTACCGTTAACCAGAAGAAAAGCCCTGCAACTTTAGCTTTTGTTCAAAAACAAAATAAAGATCTTCAAGCTTGTTTTGGTCCACAGCTTACAGGCAAGCTTAAAAGCTTAACTGAAGAAGCAATGAAATCGGCTCAAGCGAAAAAATAAGCTGAATTGGATTCAATAAAAGCCTGCAATTGCAGGCTTTTTTATATTTTAAAATTCATCATCAGTTCTGCATTAAATGCTCAAAAGCCGTTATCATAAACCTATAACTTCAAGCTCAATATGACAAATTCAACTTGATAAGGATGAACCTATGTCTGCTATTACCCTGCCCAATCAAATTTTCCCAGCCACAACTGGAGAAATAAACCTGACTGAAATGTCTTCAGAATGGTTGATTGTGTATTTTTATCCAAAAGATTCTACCCCTGGCTGTACCACGCAAGCGATAGGTTTTTCCTGTTTAAAAGATCAATTTGATGCATTAAACACGACTATTCTGGGTATTTCACGCGACTCGGTTAAAGCACATCAAAACTTCACCGAAAAGCAAAACCTGAGCATTAATCTCATCAGTGATAAAGAAGAAATATTATGTAATCTCTTTGATGTGATTAAAGAAAAAAATATGTATGGCAAAAAAGTCATGGGGATTGAGCGTTCGACCTTTATTTTTCATAACGGCGAATTAGTCAAAGAATACCGTAAAGTCAAAGCGGCTGGTCATGCCGAGCAAGTACTTGAAGACTTAAAAGCATTACAAGCTGCTTAAGGACACTGTTACTGGATTTATAAAAGCCCAAAGGTTCGGGCTTTTATCCTGTTTCTTTTTTGTGAAGCCTTTTATGCAATCAAGATTTTATATTTACTCTATCCTTAGATTTTTAATTGTAGACAAGAATAAATATGGATCCCGGTATACGAATCAAAAAAGACCTGTAAAAAGATTTTTTAACCCTGGAAAATGTAATTTCAATTGGTTTCACATTGGCCCGAAAGCTGAAGATTTACTTTCTCCCCTACACCTCCAATACCTTTTTTCATACCAAAATCGCTCCGGTTAATCACCGCAGAAGCCTGGACATCAAGTAAGTTACCATTAGAAAGATTAGGTTTAAATGTCGTTACAAAAGTTACTGGCCTAGTCACGCCACGCAGGGTTAAATTTCCTAAAACATTATACCTACCATTTCCCAAGTCCTTAAACTGGATACTTTTAAATCTTACCGTTTTGTATTTTTCTGCATAAAATAAGTCTTCGCCCAGAATCATATGTTTCAACAAAGGTTTATTGAAGCTCAAACTCTCAACATCCATAACAAGATGTGTTGATGCATTTTGCGGCGCTTTAATATCAAATTCCATGCTCGATTGAACTTGATTAAATTTAGCTTTGACCACCGTAAGCCCCATCGACTTGATCTCAAAACCGACATTGCTTTGGGGGGTTAAAATCCATGTTTGCGCAAAGGATTGGCTACTTATAGCTAAACCGATTGCTACGCTAATAAGTCCATTTTTTATTGTTGTTTTCAAATTTAAATCCACCTTTTTTTGATTGCTTATTGATCAGGTTTAGATTCACAATCCAACCTCAGATTAAATTTGTTTTAAGTTTTCGAATTTGCATTTTATTTATTTTTATATCAGCTTATTAAAGTTTTTGTAAAACCATTAATGACTAATGGAGAAATATTTAACGTAATTTTTCTGCAAGAATTGGCTTGATAGCAATTGTTAACACAGTTGGAGTGTATAAGATTTTACTTTTCAAAACTTTCACGCTAAAAGATAAACACTCATTTTAAGCTGAATAAGCAGCTTAAAACCTATCAGTTACTTGATAGTGTTAGTCGCGTTTATTCTTATTAGAATAAAAAAATTACCCAAAATGCAAAAACTCGGAAATTAAAAAATATCTTAAGCCAGTTTTTAAAATACAAGCACTATCTGGTTTCCCATTGTCCATCTACCTCAATATTTACTTTTTCTCCTATACCACCAAATGCTTTTTTCATCCCAAAGTCACTGCGATTCACCACGGCTTTAGATTCAACATCCAAAAGTTGTGGATTGGCGGTATTTGGCTTTAAATACGTATCCAGGGTTACGGGCTGAGTGATACCGCGCAGGGTCAAATCCCCTTTAATACTGTAATGATTATTTTCTAATAATATAAATTCATGACTATTAAAAGTCGCAGTTGGATATTTCTCTGCATAAAATAAATCTTCATCTAAAATCATGTTTCTGAGTGAAGGCTTGTTTAAGCTTAGGCTATTGATATCCAGTACAAACTCTGCTGAGGCATTTTGGGGTACTTGTGGATCAAAGCTCATACTGGACTGAACTTGATTAAATGTACCCTTTACTATAGAAAAACCCATTGACCTGATATCAAAACCGACATGAGTCTGGGGTGTCAGTGTCCACTGCTGGGCATGGGCTTGAACCACAATACTTAGGCTCATTACTCCCGCAATGAAGACACTTTTCATGGTGGTGATATTCATCTTGTCCACTCCTAGGTCGTGGCCATGTCCTGCCCCGACTTAAAAGCTTACTTAAAATTGTTCCAGATTGGTTTTATCTTGTGTCAGGTATTTGTGCTGCAATTGTTGGTAAGTAGAGGTATTCTGAAATTTCTGTAAAAATTCACTGGTTCCCAGTGGAAAAGCAGATTCGATGATTTCCCCACGATAATACGCTTCACGCAGCGGCGTTGCTGAAATTGCACCTTTCAGGCTTTCAAGCTCCACCATCTCCCACTCAGGGAAAAGCTGGAGATAATAGGAAGATTCATCCTTAAAATGACCAATTAAACCGACTTTATCTTCAGGCTGCACCACTTCTGCTACCAGCGAAATAACCAGCTTTTGCCATTTTTTATCATCGTAGACATCAACCACATGTACAAACTTAATTCGTTGTTGATCTGCTGCTGAAAAGTTGGACAAAATCATCTGTTCACGTTCAACTGCACTAAACGGATTTTTAATATTGCGTTCATTTTGCGCAGAACCAAGTGCCAGTATTATAAACTGACTTTGTTTCAGGGCAATTTTAATGGTTTGCATATGAGCCAAATGAAAAGGCTGAAAGCGGCCAATGAAAACCAGATAATCAAATGTATAGTTCATAACAGATCAATTTTTTTTATGACTCATGAGTTGTGCCACCTAAATAAATATGCGACATAATAAACCTCATAAAATCAAATTAAGTTTTAAAGCAAGGATAGTACGATGACACTTAGCTGTATTCAACAACCTCATGAACATTTGAATGCGAATTTAGACAATGGCGTACTAACTTTAGCCATTAACCGACCAAAAGCAAAAAATGCATTATATGGCGAATTATACCTCTGGATTGCCAAAGCTTTGGATGAGGCTGATCAAGATAAAGATGTGCGTGTGGTGATTTTACGCGGTGCGGATGCAGATTTCAGCGCGGGCAATGACATGCAGGACTTCATGAAGTTTATTCAAACTCCACTTGCCGGCAAAGCTGGGGATGCACCTCCATTTGTAGTATTAAAATCTGCTGCGAAATTTTCCAAGCCGTTGATTGCAGCGGTTCGGGGTGTAGCGATTGGTATTGGGGTTACTATGCTTTTACACTGTGATTTGGTTTATAGCGACAACACTGCCCTGTTCCAGATTCCATTTGTAAGCTTGGGTCTTTCTCCTGAAGGGGCTTCGAGCAAGCTGCTTATTCAACAGGCGGGATACCATAAAGCTGCCGAGCTACTCTTTACTGCACAGAAATTTAACAGTGAAAAAGCACTCAGTGCAGGTTTAGTGAATAGTATTGAAGAAGATGTATATGCGACTGCATTGAAACAGGCGCAGACTTTAGCTGCACTACCATTGGCTTCAATTAAACAAACCAAAGCTTTGATGAAACATAACTTGCAGGAAATTTTAGACTGTGTGGATGACGAAGCTGAAATCTTTATGAAGCGTGTGTCTTCGCCAGAAATGGCTGAGGCGGTGGCTGCATTTATGCAAAAGCGTAAACCAGATTTTGCCCAATTTAATTAATTGTTTTTATTGTTAAATGAAAAGCCACTGAATAATGACATTATTCGGTGGCTTTATACTTTTTAATAGATCTAAATTTCAAGTTTTAAAAGCTGAGTAGATAAAGATGACCCAATCAAGTGATACCCAAACTGAAAAGAAACGTTATTTTGAGCCTGCTCCAACAGATATTGATGTTGAA
>JBLZXS010000063.1:0-5768 GCA_050285325.1 Acinetobacter sp. | reverse complement strand
GAAGCGCATGTCCGCGCTTATGATGTCGATATCATGAACCTGCAAAAAGTCGCGGCGATTAAAGGCGCGGATGAAACGGCGAATGGTCTGGTGGAAGTGACTTTGGAGAACGGCGCTAAACTGGAATCGAAAACCATCATCCTGTCGACCGGTGCCCGCTGGAGAGAGATGAATGTTCCGGGTGAGCAGGAATATAAAACCCGCGGTGTAGCGTACTGCCCGCACTGTGACGGTCCACTGTTCAAAGGCAAACGTGTTGCGGTGATTGGTGGCGGGAACTCCGGTGTAGAAGCGGCGATTGACCTTGCCGGTATTGTGGAGCATGTGACCTTGGTGGAATTTGATACCAAACTTCGTGCTGACCAGGTGCTACAGGACAAACTCAACAGCTTGCCAAACACCACCGTGATCAAGAATGCACTTTCGACAGAAGTGGTCGGTGACGGTGCACAGGTGACGGCGCTGAAATACAAGGACCGTGCCACTGACGTTGAACACGCGGTTGAACTGGCGGGAATCTTTGTGCAGATCGGCTTGTTGCCGAACACCGACTTCCTGAAAACGTCAAAAGTCGAGCTGTCGAACCGAGGTGAGATTGTGATTAACGACCGTAACGAAACCAGTGTCAAGGGCATCTTTGCTGCCGGTGACTGTACCACCGTGCCGTACAAGCAGATCATCATTGCCACCGGTGAAGGTGCCAAAGCTTCACTGTCTGCTTTTGATTATATTATCCGTTCAGGGCAATAAAAGAAAAAAGGTCAGTGTGTCCCCAAGCACACTGACCTTGATTAGCGCTTTATTTTGAATATTATTTTTCTTAATATTCTCGTTTTACAGGAACTTTGGAGGCTAACACCCAAGTTCCTTTTTTTATGCCTGCAATATGTCACCAGCTAAAGTGTCCCCACGTACTTGACCGGTTTACATTTTGCATTTTCCTTTTTTGTTTTACGCCCTTTTATTGTTCTTTCCCCAAGGTTGATTTATTACAAACAGCAATTTTTGTTCCATTTTCATTTGTCAGATCAAGAGTTAAATAAATTCAAAGCCTTAAACTTCTGTATCAATTGCTCTTGTGTTTCCATATGTTCAGGATGCGGAATAATGCACTCAATTGGACATACGGCTACGCAAGTTTGATGCTCATAAAAGCCCATACATTCGGTGCAACGATCAACATCAATTTCATATACTTTTGTCCCTTCATAAATCGCATCATTCGGACATTCCGGCAGACACATATCGCAATTGATACATTTGTCAGTAATCAGCAAAGCCATCTTCATCTCTCTAATTAGACGGCTTGATAAGCCAAGGAAGATGCTGAAATATCTACCGTTGAATTCGGCAAGTTGCGAATCAGCAGGGCATAGTGCATATCGACATCGGCAGGGACAGGAATATCTACCACATGGCCTGAACCTTTGGCGTCAATAATCAAATTACCTTTTTTGTCCTTAATTTCTGTCAAGGTAAAAGTGATGTTGCCTGAAGTGGTCATCAGTTCAAGCGAGTCACCCACCACAAAACGGTTTTTCACATCAATCTTGATGTAGTCACCGTTACGCTCTAACACTTCACCGACAAACTGCTGATGGTCAAAATGCGATGAACCGGTTTCATAATTTTGATATTCGCTATGCACATGACGGCGCAGGAAACCTTCGGTATAACCGCGATTCGCCAAGCCTTCCAGTTGAGTCATTAGTGATGGATCAAATGGCTTGCCTTCTAGAGCATCGTCAATGGCCTTACGGTAAATCTGTGCAGTACGGGCGCAGTAGAAGTAGGACTTGGTACGACCTTCAATCTTTAACGAATGAATCCCCATCTTGGTTAAACGTTCGACATGCTGCACGGCACGTAGATCTTTTGAGTTCATGAAGTAGGTGCCATGTTCGTCTTCTTCGGCAGCAAACATGTCTTCTTCATTGCGTTGTAATAAAACCGGCTCGCCAAATTGATGTTGTTCTAAGGCGTGTTGCTCATCGGCATCTTTGTTTTTACCGCATGACGCATCTTTGAATGAGTCTTCAATTTGTGTAACTGGAATAACATCGCCAGTTTCATCTTCAGCTGCTTCGTGAATTTTATATTCCCAACGGCATGCATTGGTGCACGCACCCTGATTGGCATCACGTTTATTCATATAGCCAGAAAGCAGGCAACGACCGGAATAAGCCATACATAATGCACCATGCACGAAAACTTCAATTTCCATGTCAGGGACATGATTCTTAATTTCTTCAATTTCTTCGATGGAAAGTTCGCGTGACAGAATCACACGAGTCAGACCCATGTTTTTCCAGAATTTGACGGTTGCCCAGTTGACGGCATTGGCTTGTACCGACAAATGTACTGCCACATGCGGGAAGTGTTCACGCACCATCATAATCAGGCCTGGGTCAGACATAATCAGGGCATCCGGGTTCATGGCCACCACAGGTTCCAGGTCACGAATGAAATTTTTCAACTTGGAGTTATGCGGTTGAATATTCACCACCACATAGAATTTTTTGCCTAAAGCATGGGCCTCTTCAATGCCAATTTTTAAATTGTCATGATCAAAAGCATTGTTACGCACACGTAAGCTATAACGTGGCTGACCTGCATATACGGCATCTGCACCATAAGCAAATGCATAGCGCATGTTTTTCAGTGAGCCGGCAGGAGAGAGAAGTTCGGTTACGTGCGAAATGGTCATGTCAATAAAGGCATAAAAAATTTATGGCTTTATTGTAAGGATCTAAAAAAATGATTCAACCTAGTATTTTAGTTGGGTTTTTAGTTATTTTTCAGTTTCAAGCTGCTTTAAAATCTGGCAACTATCAATGCTTTGCGTAGTGCTGCAAGAGGCACGAAGCTGAATCAGCTGTTGTTGAAATTTTTGTAATTCTATAATTTTATCAGTTACTTGTGAAATATGTTGCTCAATCATTTGATTCACGGCATGACAGCTTTGCGATGGCTGTTGTTCTAATTCGAGCAATGTTTCAATCTCGTTTAATGAAATATCCAGCGCACGACAGCGCTTAATAAATACCAATCGTTTGAATGTATTTTCATCATAATAGCGATAATTATTGTCGCCACGGAAGCTGGGTTTGAGCAGATTTTTCTTCTCGTAGAAGCGAATGGTGTCACTACTGAGTCCAGTTTTAAGTGCTAAATCTTTAATTAAACAATATTTAGATATATTCATACTTGACCTTGGAGTTACTCCATAGTTTTGAATAAGCATAATACAAAATGAAAGTCATTTGAATTGGAGTGATCTTATGGCGTGTAACCATTGTTGTGATGAGCCTGCACCACCCAAACCGGACAGTAAATTTAGAACCGCCTTATGGATTGCATTATTCATTAATTTGGCTATGTTCTTGATTGAATTGATTGGTGGGGCTTATGCACATTCTTCTGCACTTTGGGCAGATTCCCTCGATTTCTTTGGTGATGCCGTGAACTATACAGTTTCACTGGCAGTATTGGGGGCAAGTCTGTATTGGCGAGCCACAGTTGCGTTGGTGAAAGGTTTAACTATGGCACTGTTTGGTGTTGTGGTAATTGGAAAAACAGTTTTTGCTTATGTGCAGGGCATTCCCCCTGAAGCGATCACTATGGGGGCAATTGGGGTTCTGGCTTTAGTTGCCAATGTTAGCTCGGCTTTAATTTTATATAGCTTCCGTGATGGTGATGCCAATATGAGTTCAGTTTGGCTATGTAGCCGGAATGATGCGATTGGCAATGTTGCAGTGGTTTTAGCTGCGGTGGGTGTCTTTGGTACAGGAAGCATGTGGCCAGATATTGGGGTGGCAGTGATTATGGCGAGTTTAGGCTTAAGCGGTGGCTATCAGGTAATTAAGAAAGCGCTACAGGAGCGCGAAACCTTTAAAAATATTGAACAGGTTTAATCGTATCAATAAAAAAGAGGGCTGAAAAAGTCCTCTTTTTAAAATCATCCCAGAACTTTGGGCGGCAGATAAATCGTAAACTCATTCACCGGTTCAATCAGCACACTGTATGGCTGTAATTGATCTTCAAAAGACACCAAGTTCATGCGTGCCAAAAGCTCAAAACGTGCATGATGCAATTTTGCTGGCCTAAGCTGCAGGCGATCATGCCAAACTCGATAGGTACCTAATTTACCGTCACGACGATGATAAAAGCCGGCTAAAGGATGGGTTAAATATACCAAATGCGTTTCTAAATCTGGAAAGCCTGGGTATGTCCAGCCGTCATCTGCGGATTGCGTCAAATGCAATTCAGCGCTGGCCCATTCAGACTGGGTATGCATTTTATATTGGCTGTAAAAGCCTTCGGTGTCCTGCTGGCAATCAAAATCAAAAACCGCAGGATGCCAAGGCAATTGCCACAAATGGCGCGGTACAATTAACGTCCACGAATCTAAAGTTGTGCCAATAAACCAGACACAGCGTTCCTATGTTTCCTGATCAATCACGTATACACGGTAATTGGTTTGTCCCATTTGAAATTTTGGAAATGGATAAACTGCAGAAGTAAAATCAACGTCAATAAAAGGAACCACGGACATCAGTGCCTTTTCTTGTCCTTGATATTGAACTGTATCAAGCTTAAAACGTGGTGGAATGAGGTCTTTAAAACGGATCGGATCAATGGCATAGGTGATGAGTGAAAAATGCTGCAGTTTACATTGCACATCAAGGCCTTTAGGCGCTGGACGCGGATGTAGAAAATCTTGAAATTTTAAATGTTGAAAGTTCATTGCTTTAATAATCAATCATTTTTTTATTATTTTGATCTTATCCAAATGTTTGAAATGAGTAAATAAAAAACCGAGGCATTAACCTCGGTCTTTAAAATGCGATATCTGCTATAGCATCTTATTTTTCAACGAATGCACGTTCAATTACGTAGTCACCAAGAACACCCATTTTAGGAGATTCTTTTAAACCGTGTTGGTCAAGCAAAGCAACCACGTCATCTAGGAATGCCGGGCTACCACACAACATTGCGCGGTCAGTTTCCGGGTTGAAACGTGGTAAACCAATTTTTTCAAACAGTTGACCAGATTCAATGGCAGTGGTTACACGACCTTGAGTGTGGAATTCTTCACGAGTCACAGTTGGGTAGTAAATTAATTTGTCTTTAATCCCCAATTCTTCAAAGAACTCGTGGTTTGGAAGTTCGTTCAGAATCAAGTCTTGGTAAGCCAGTTCAGAAATAAAGCGCGTACCGTGAACCACAATCACTTTTTCAAAGCGTTCATAGGTTTCAGGGTCACGAATCGTTGACAAGAACGGTGCAAGACCTGTACCTGAAGAAAGAAGGTACAAGTTTTTACCTGGGTTCAAGTCATCTAGAACCAAAGTTCCGGTTGGTTTACGTGATACTAAAATATCATCGCCCACTTTTACTTTTTGCAAAATAGAAGTTAAAGGACCATCTGGCACTTTAATAGAGAAAAACTCTAACTCTTCTTCATAGTTAGCGCTAGCAATAGAATAAGCACGCATTAAAGGCTTACCATTTACTTCCAGTCCAATCATCACAAATTGACCATTTTTAAAACGTAGCGCAGTGTCGCGAGTGGTTTTAAAACTGAATAATGTGTCATTCCAGTGGTGTACGTGAGTAATCTTTTCGACGTTGAAAGCAGCCATTAAAGGTCTCAATAAATTATCAAATTAGAACAGCTTACTATTCTAATCTAAAAACATTCTCGATAAACTGAATATATTTAATTGAACTTATCAGAAAAAGTGATTATGACTGAGCTTAAAGTG
>JBLZXS010000062.1:0-2191 GCA_050285325.1 Acinetobacter sp. | reverse complement strand
TTGCCAAATACCATTCCATTGGTTTAATTACAGCAAGTTTACTCGTTGGTGCGATAATGACATTTATCGCACTTCCTGTTTTAACACGTCTATATTCAGTGCAGGATTTTGGGGCTTACGGCATCGCTTTAGCGCTGGTTAGTGTCTTGTCGACCATTGCCAACTTACGTCTTGATCAAGCTTTATTGGTGGCAGACGAGCAAGATAAAAAAAGCCTGATCTTTGAAGGGGCGGTATTTTCTGTTGCAATCAGTGCAGTTGCTGCCGTGATTCTCAGTTTCTTTCTAGATCTTGAGATGGTTGCGGCCATTGCCAGTGGAGTGGTTGCCAATACCTTGATTCAAAGCTTATATAACTATAAATTTTCCGCACATGCAGAATATTTCTGTGCCAGTTTAAATATTTTACGTAGCCTGATTGTGGTTGCAGTGCAACTGATTTTACCGTTGTTAATGAGCATTAGTTTAGTCAATAGCTATAACCTCAGTTCAATATTCATAATTGTGGCGGTAATGGTCTATTTGCTGAAATATCAACTCTATCAAATTCATTGGCAAGCTTTTAAAAATTATAAAGATTTTATTTATAGCAATACCCCACATGCACTGCTGAATAGTTTTTCGCATAACTTGCCCTATTATGTGGTGTCGCATTTTGTGGGTGTACAGGCGATGGGTTTCTATGCCATTGTTGAACGTACTTTGCGTGTACCGATTAATTTAATTTCACAAACTTTACGTCAGTTTTTTATTCGACAGTCTAAAACCGCAGGATCTCCACAAGCGGCTTTAAAAAATAGCCTGATACTCAGTGTACTGTCATTGCCCTTTTTTGCATTGTTTTTTGTGTTGCCTGAATCACTATATGTATGGGCTTTTGGCAGTGAATGGGTAGGGATTGCGCAGTATTTCCAAATTTTAGCCTTGGGTTATTGGGCAGTTTTCTGTAATCCACCAAGTTCTGCCTATCTAATTGCAAAACGTCAAAGTCATGTATTATTTAAATTACAAATCATTGAACTAGTCATTAAGTTCGGATTATTTGCTACGCTATATGCGTTGTTTGACGATAAAATCTATATGCTACTTGCCGTGCCTGTGGCGCTGATTGTCTATAATTTTGCGATTTTATTTGTGGTGTGGAGATTGGAGAAATGATGTTTTTTAAAGTCTTAAAATACATGCATTGGTTCACTGCACAATGTCGAAAAGCTATCTATAACATGGCTTTTGGTACGCAATTTCGCTACTTCGGTAAAGGTTGTACCCTTGAAATTAGCGGTCAGGTCAAGATCGGTAAAAATGTCTATATTGGCGATCATGTCAGCCTAATTGTGGAACAGGGCGCAACACTCACCATTGCTGACAACAGCTTTATTGGTGAAAGCTGCTATATCAAATGTTTTGGCGGCACGATCGAAATTGGTCAGGATGTCAGCATCAATTCCAAATCCTTTATCAATGGTTGTGGCGGAGTCAGCATTGGGAATAATACCCGTATCGGCACACAGAGTATTATCATTGCGAGTAACCATAAATTTGGCGAACCGGATCTGTTGGTCAAAGATGCGATTACCAAACTCGGTGTCGGCCTAGGTGAAAATATCTGGCTCGGTGCGCGTGTCACGGTACTTGATGGCGTCGTGATCCCAAATGACAGCGTCATTGGTGCCTGCAGTTTGGTCTCTAAACCTTTGCCTGAGTCGGGTGTCTATGTCGGGATTCCGGCTAAAAAAATCAAATCGGTGTGATGGCTTATCCATATCGTTTAGGTCATTTTCAGCGTAAAATATTGTACTAATTTTTCTCCTTTCCGAATTAGATCCTTTTACTCAGGTCATGCGTATGGCATTTATGGTTTCTGCTTTTCGACAGCTGTTTGATCTCGCTTATTTTTTTGCGAAGGGCAGCGTGGCTTATGCACGCCGTAAAGGGGTGAGGGTCGGTGAAAATTGCCGTGTCTATATTCGCAGTTGGGGTTCAGAGCCATTTCTGGTTAGTCTTGGTGATGATGTTACAGTGACCTCAGGGGTAAAATTTATCACCCATGATGGCAGTACCTGTCTGGTCAAAGATCAGCATGGCAAACGCTATCAACGCTTTGCCCCGATTCAGGTTGGTTCGCATGTGTTTATTGGGGTGAATACGATTATTATGCCGGGCGTCACCATTGGTTCAAATGTAGTGATTGG